>CAMAXB010000112.1 GCA_945862035.1 Opitutus sp. GAS368 | reverse complement strand
GGCGAACCCGAAAAAGCCACTCGTGCGATCCTTGCCGGGGTGGGGTCGCTTGGCCATCACCGTGGCGGGGTCGATGGTGGCGAGATCGGCGTCGAGAATGACGGTGCCGTTCAACTCCACGCGGAGGCGCGAGCCGCGCACGGTGACTTCCTGAAAATTCCATTCGCCGGTGGGGCGCTGGTAGCCGCGGTTGGCGCCAACCAGACCGTAGGCGGAACCATGCACCTGACGCGGATCAAGCGGCCCCTTCAGCTGGTCGTAGTTCTCATCGATGACCTGCAGTTCGCACATCCCGACGTAGGCGGTGTCACCCTCGCCCGGGTAGCGAATCGCTAGCCCGTTGTTTCCAGCGGGGGGAAGCTTGAACTGCAGGCGCGCCTGGAAGTCCGCCAGCGTCTGGTTCCAGTAGAGGGTGCCGCCCTTGCCGGCCTGCCAGGTGAGCGTCTCGTTCGCCACGGCGACCGCGTCGCTCGGTCCGGCCCAGCCGGTCAGGTCGCGTCCATTGAAGATTCGCTGGAAGCCCTCGCCGCCTCGGTTCGCGAGCAGGCGGTTGGCCTCTTCGGCATCGATCTCGCGGATGGAGAGATTGCGCCACCGTGTCTCGCCCCCGTGCGTCTGCAGCGAGATCGGTCCCCGGCGCGGGATCGGGCGGCGTTGGGCCGCGGGCAGGGCACGATCATAATAATTCTCAAGAATCGCGTGATCCACCACCATCTGGTCGTTGAGCCACACACTGACGCGGCTGCCCACCATGAGAACGCGGAATTGGTTCCACTCGCCGACTGGCCGGTCAGCGCGGACGAGCGGATCGCGGCCTGGCGAGGCCTTGTCATTATTCCACAGTCCGCCGGAGCCCCGGGCGCTCCCGTATCCGTTCGGGTCGGGCTGTGCCGGGTCCCAGATTTGGATTTGAGGCACGCCGCGCAAATAGATGCCGGAATCGGTACCCGCCGTGATCTTCCATTCGAGCCATAGCTCGAAGTCGCCGTAGTCACGTTCGGTCGTGGCAAAGCCGCCGAGGCCGTCATTGAGGAGTTCGCCGCCGTCCACGGACCAATGAGGGCGTCCGTCCTTCATTTCCGTGAGGCTCGCGGTCCATTTGGCGATGAGCGCCGCCCGCTCGGCCGCGGGCAGTTCGAGCAGCTTGCGGTGGTCGTAGGTGTCACCGCCGCGCCAGCCGGTCAGGTCGCGTCCGTTGAACAGCGCGGTGAAGCCCGCGGGCTGCGCCGAGATGGCGCGCGCAAACGAGAAAGCGAGAAGCAGAGCCAGGCCGAGGCGGGTAAACATCGCTGCGATGGGGTCCCCCAGACGAAACACGAACTACGCGGAAGGGAAAGGAATTCTTTCCCTCGCCGATTTCCGGCTTGGCCTGAAACGATGGAGGGCAATGCTCCGGCGACCCTGTGATCGCCCCGGCGATCGCCCAACCTTCAGTGCTGGCTCGTTTCCCCATGGCTTCCTCCCCCGCTTCGACCCGCGGCCGTCTGTTCATCATGATGGTGCTTCAGTTCTTCATCTGGGGTGCGTGGCTGCCGCTCATCTTCGGCTACCTGCCCAGCCTCGGCTTCACCCCCGGCCAGCAGGCCCTGATCCTGAACGCCTTTCCGGTCGCGTCGATTATCGGCATGTTCTTCAGCAATCGCTGGGCCGACCAGAAGTTCGCCCCGGAAAAGTTCCTCGCGTTCTCCCATCTCATCGGCGGCCTCGCGATCCTCGGCTGCGGCTTCACCAAGGACTTTACGCCGTTCTTCCTGCTGATGCTGGTGCACTGCCTGCTCTATGTGCCGACGATCTCGATCACGAACTCGATCGCGTTTGCCAACATGAAGAACCCGGAAAAGGAATTCGGGATCGTCCGCATGGGCGGCACGATCGGCTGGATCCTCGCCGCGTGGCCATTCACCTTCATCTTCGTCAACTGGTCCGCGGTCGACGCCGCCAACCCCTCTGGCTTGGTCGACTGGCTGGGCACCGCCCTCGGCAATCCGCTCACCGGCGCCGCCGCCATGGCGGCCACCAAGTGGACCTTCATCGTCGCCGGTCTGGCCTCGCTCGCCCTTGCCGCCTTCAGCCTCGTGCTCCCGCGGTCCACCCCGAAGCCCCCGGCTGCAGCCAACGCCGCTGACGCCGTCGCGTGGAAGGAGGCGTTCAAGCTGCTCCGCCATCCCTATCTGCTCGTGCTCTGGCTGGTCACACTCCTCGATTCCTTTGTCCACAATTGCTACTTCAACTGGACCGGCGTCTTCCTCGGCACCGCCCGGGAGGCCGGCGGCGTAGGCATCGCCTCCAATTGGATCACGCCGGTGATGAGCCTCGGCCAGATCGCCGAGATCGCGACGATGTTCATCCTGGGCGCGACGCTCAAGCGCTTCGGGTGGCGCACGACCCTGGTCGTCGGCATTCTCGGCCACGCCGCGCGGTTCGCGGTCTACGCGCTCGTCCCGGAAAGCGCGTCCATGATCATTCTGGTCCAGGTGCTGCATGGCGTCTGCTACGCCTTCTTCTTCGCCACTGTCTACATCTTCGTCGACGCCCACTGCCCGAAGCACATCCGCTCGAGCGCGCAGGGCCTCTTCAATCTCCAGATCCTTGGCTTCGGCGCGCTGCTCGCGAACTCGATCTGCCCCTACCTGCTGCAGGACGTCTTCACCGAGGGGGGCGTAGTCGACTTCAAGGGGTTGTTCCTTGTCCCGTTCGCGGTCGCCTCGATCGCGGCCATCGCCCTCGCGCTCGCCTTCCGGCCCCCGACGGCCGGCCCGGGCGGGATCGCCGCTGCCGGTTCGGCGCCCCATTGATTGAAGCTCACGGGTATCGCCTCCGAACCACTGACCATGGCCAATAAAATTCGCATCCTCGTCGCCGGCTGCGGTCACATGGGAACCTCCCATGCCCGCGCCTACCACCAGATGGCCGACGCTTTCGAGATCGTCGGTCTCGTCAGCCGCGGGGCCGACTCCCGCCAGCGCCTCAATGCCGAATTTGGCGGCCACTACGCTGAGTTCGCCGACTACCACGCGGCGCTCGCGCAAACCCGCCCGGACGCGGTCTGCATCAGCACGTATTCAGAAACGCATGCCGACTACGCCTGCGCGGCGATGGAGGCCGGCGCCCATGTGTTTCTCGAGAAGCCCGTCGCCGACACCTTGGCCGATTGCGAGCGCGTCGTCGCCACCGCCCGGCGGCTCGGTCGCAAGCTGGTCGTCGGCTACATTCTGCAGGTGCATCCGTCTTGGCAGAAGTTCACCGAACTGGCCCAGACGCTGGGCAAGCCGCTCGTCATGCGGATGAACCTCAACCAGCAGAGCGCCGGCGCGCAGTGGGCCACGCACCAGAACCTCCTGCGCACCACCTCGCCGATCGTCGACTGCGGCGTTCACTACGTTGATGTCATGTGCCGCATGACCGGCTCGCGTCCAGTCCGGGTCAACGGCATCGGCGCCCGGCTCTCTGACGACATCGCCCCGGGACAGGTCAACTACGGCCACCTGCAGGTCGCCTTCGCTGACGGCTCGGTCGGCTGGTACGAGGCGGGCTGGGGGCCCATGATGAGTGAAACTGCCTTCTTCGTGAAGGACGTGATTGGCCCGCGCGGCTGCGTGAGCATCGTGGCGCGGTCCGCCGGCGCGGCCGGAAAATCATCGGACGTCGATTCCCACACCCGCACGGAATCCCTCAAGCTTCATCATGCCGCCGTCGGCCCCGATGGCGCCTTCGCGCGTCAGGACGAGGTGATCGACGTCAACGATGAACCCGGCCACGACGAGCTCTGCCGCCGCGAGCAGGAAATTTTTCTCCGCGCCATCCGTGAGGACCAGGATCTTTCCCCCCACTGGCAGGCGGCCATCGACAGCCTGCGCATCGTGCTCGCGGCGGACCAATCCTTCCGCGAGGGCCGGACCATCTCCCTCTAGTCGACGGCCCGCCGCCCTCTCCTGATCATGGCCTCCCTGCGTCTCCTGCTGCTTTTGCTCGTGACCTTTGCCACCGCCTGTGCCGAGCCGATCACGGTGATGTCCTATAATATCCGCTACGACACCGCGTCCGATGGCGTGAACCAGTGGTCGAATCGAAAGGACCGCGTGGCCGCGCTGATTCGCCGCAACCGCCCCGATCTGGTCGGCCTGCAGGAGGCGCTGCGCACGCAGCTGGATGATCTGCTCACCCGGCTGCCCGACTACGACGTGTACGGGGTCGGGCGCGATGACGGGATGACCAAGGGCGAGTATTCCGCGATCCTCGTCCGGCGAACCCGTTTTGAGGTCAGGGGCAGCGATACCTTCTGGCTCTCGGACACGCCGGCGGTCGCCGGGAGCAAGGGTTGGGACGCCGCGCTGCCTCGCGTGGCCACCTGGGTCCGCCTGAGCGACCGCACAACGGGCCGGGAGTTTCTCCTGCTCAACACCCACTTTGACCATCGCGGCGTCCAGGCGCGCATCGAAAGCGCGGCCGCGATTAAGGCGCACCTGACAAGCGTCCACGCCGCCACCCCTCTGCCCATCATCATGACGGGCGATCTGAATGTGGAGCCCACCAGCGAGGCATTCGTCGCGCTCACCGCGGGTGGATTCCTCCGCGACGCCCGGCCCGCGGGCGACACCCAGCCGACCTCGCTGGGCTTCGAGGCGAGCAGCGCACGCGTCTCCATCATCGATTACGTTTTGCACAACGCCGGATTCACGGCCGACGCCTTTCAGGTCATCACGGATCACGATGGTCGGTACTTTCCCTCCGATCACCTGCCGGTGGTGGCGCGGGTGGCGTTTGCTCCTGGGCCTTGAATCGGACCGCGTTGCGCTGAGGTTCGGCGCAGTCGCGCCGTGCGTTGTTCGAGAATCGCATTGCGGCGTCGCGGACGGCCCGTGAGGTTCGCGCGATGCCATTGCATGAGATCAAGGTGGAGGTCAGTCCCGCCGCCGTCGACGCGATCGACGACGTCCTGCTCGAACTGGGGGTGGACGGCTGGTCCCTGCTGCAGGACGTGATCGTACAGCGCGCGTGGATCGTCGGCATCTTCGCCGACGCAGCCGAGGCCAAGGCCCGCTGGGCGGAGTTGGAGCTGCTGCTCGCGCTTCCGAATCTCGCCTCGCCCGACGTGCGCGCGCTGGCCGATCAGGACTGGCGCGACAGCTACAAGGCCCACTTCAAGGCGTGGCGTTCCGGTCGCCTCCACTGGGTTCCGATTTGGGAACGCGACGTGTACGCGCTTCCCGCCGGCGATGTCGCAATCTGGCTGGATCCCGGGCTGGCCTTCGGCACCGGAAATCACGAGACCACCCGCCTGTGCTGTGAGCGACTGTCCGCGATTGCGGAGCACGGACCGCGGAATGCGGAGCTCAACGTGATCGATGCCGGTTGTGGCTCGGGCATCCTCGCGCTTTCGGCGGTGCGCCTTGGATTTAGCCGGGTCGCGGCTTTTGACAATGACCCGGAGGCGGTCCGCGTCAGTGTCGAGAACGGCGAACTCAACGGACTCGCGAATCGCGTTGAGTTCTTCGTGGGCGACCTCACGACCGGTTTGGCCGGGCGTTCGGCCGACGTCGTCCTGGCGAATATCCAAGCCGATGTGCTGATGCGTTTTGCGCGCGAATTGCTGGCCGCGGTCGCCCCGGGGGGCTGTCTGGTGCTGAGTGGCATCCTCGCTCGCGAGCAGGAACAGGTGCGCGCCGCCTTTGCCGCGGCCGCCCCGGGCTGGGCGATCGACGGGCGCGTGATGGGAGAGTGGAGTGACTTGCAATTGATCCGGCCAGCCGGCAAGTAAGAGGCATTATGGGATCCGGAGATGCCTTCCTGACGTTCTCCAAGCTGGGCATTGAGCACATCATCACTGGCTATGACCATCTGCTCTTCCTTGCCGCGCTCCTGATCGTGAGCCGCCGCTGGCAGGACATCGTCGCCGTGGTCACGAGCTTTACGGTCGCGCACTCGATCACGCTGGCGCTCGCCTCGCTCGATATCGTCAGCATCCCCGGCTCGATCGTCGAACCGCTGATCGCGGCCTCCATCGTCTGGGTGGGCATCGAGAACATCTGGCGGCGCGGTGAACCCAAGGCGCGCTGGATTGCCGTCTTCGCCTTTGGCCTGCTCCACGGCTTCGGCTTCGCGGGGATTCTGCGCGAACTGGGCCTCGGCAGCGACGGTCAGGGAATCATCCTTCCGCTTTTCAGTTTCAACCTTGGCGTCGAAATCGGCCAGGTGGCCCTCGTCGCCCTCGCGCTGCCGCTTCTTCACTGGGCGCGCAAGTCACCTCAGTATGATCGCCGGGCCCAGCCGGTTATGTCGGGCCTCGTCGCCGTGATGGGCCTCTACTGGCTGGTTGAGCGGACGCTGCTGTAGGTCCGGTCAGTCATCTCATCGGCCGGCGGTTTTGTAACCCGTGGTCAGTGAAAGAGCCCTCCGAAAGGTGAGGTCGGAAGCTCGATTCATGCGCTCCAAATTTGGAAGCGGACGCGCACTCCACTTCGGCGAGGTTACATCCATCTGGTCTGACAATCGCTTTTCCGGTCCCGGATCCGGATTCGCGCCGATTCGCGTCATTCGCGGGCGGAGTCAGAACGTGGCTTCGGGCTCCGGCACGACGCCGACGACCTTGATCTCGATTGGGCCCACTTCGCCCTTAAATGCTAAATTGTCGCGATAAATCCCCGCGATCTCCTCACTGAGGTAGCCTTGGATGGCATCGAGCTTGGCGTCGGGGCGGACCTTGAGGCGGATCACGGTGCGCAGGCGATTTCCGCGCTGACTGATCACGGCCCGGGCGGAGGCCACGCCCTTCAGTTGCTCGCAGCAGGCTTCCACCAAGCGGTGCAGGGCATGGCGCGAGATCTCCAGACGCCCGGTGGGGCCGGAAACAAGGACCAGCACCGCGGGCTGGCGAAGAAAAAGCAGAACCACCAGCAGGGCTACGCCGCCCCACAGGGCGAAGAGCTGCGCGGGCGACGTGAGCAGGTACTCAAGGACGGCGGACACGGGCGGGGTAGGGCTTAGTCAGTCGCCGGGCCATCGGGCCACAGGTCATCGCTGCGCTCTGTGCCCGCCGCGCGATCGGAGGGCAGGCGGACGCCCTCGATGATCACATCCACGCGTGGGACGTTCTTGCCCGTCATGGCCATCACCTGCGTCCGCACCGCGACCTGGACCTCGTAGGCGGTCCGGCCGATTTCCGCACCATAGGTCACCACGAGGCGGACCTCGATCGTGTAATTGTCCTCCTGGTCCTCGGTCACCTTGACCCCGCGATGATCGCTCTCCCGCTTGGCAAAAATCTCGCTGATCCCATCGACCAGGCCGCCGCCCACGCCGGCCACGCCCTTCACCTGCATGGCTGCCAGGCGCACAATGCTCGCGATCACCGTGTGGTTGATCTTGATGTCACCCAACTCGGGCTGGTCATCGAGGCGGGTGGGCGGGTTGAACTCGGTCGGTTGCATGATGGCCGAAGCCTATCGCCTCGGGCGTGCCGGTGGCAAGGCCCGGACAGGAATAACTCCCGCGGCGCGAGCCAGCGGGAGTCGTGAATAAAGGGGCGGCGCGAGGCGCGGCTCAGTTGAACAGATCGTTGGGAGCGCGGGCCATGAACTCCTCCATGTAGGCGGTGGTCGCCTTGCCCTCGATGACGATCGGCTCACTCATGATCGCCTTATGCAGCGGGATCGTCGTCTTGATGCCGCGGATCAGGTACTCGCTGAGCGCACGGTAGGCCCGCTCGAGCGCGACCTTCCGGGTCTCGCCGAAGCAGATGAGCTTGCCGATCATGGAATCGTAATACGGCGGAATGGTGTAGCCGCTGTAGGCGTGGCTGTCGACGCGCACACCGTGGCCACCTGGGGCGTAGTAGAGCCCGATCGTGCCAGGCGAGGGGGTGAAATTACGCGCCGGGTCCTCCGCATTGATGCGGCACTCGATCGCGTGCTTCTCGAACTTGATGTCACCCTGGTCGAAACCGAGCTTTTCGCCGTTCGCGATCCGGATCTGCTGCTTGATCAGGTCGATCCCCGTACACTCCTCGGTCACCGGATGCTCCACCTGGATGCGGGTGTTCATCTCGATGAAGTAGAAATTACCCTTCGCATCGACGAGAAACTCGATCGTGCCGGCGTTCTCGTAGTCCGCGGCCTCGGCGGCCTTGATCGCCGCCTTACCCATGGTCTTGCGCAGGGACGGGGTCAGGAACGGCGAGGGGGACTCCTCGATCAGCTTCTGGTGGCGGCGCTGCACCGAGCAGTCGCGCTCACCGAGGTGGAGGATCTTGCCGTGGCTGTCCGCCAGGATCTGAAACTCGATGTGCCGGGGCTTCTCAATGTACTTTTCGATGTAGACCGCCCCATTGCCGAACGCCTTCTCCGCTTCGTTGCGGGCGACATGGTACTCCTTGGCGAAGGACATGTCATTGTGCGCGATCCGCATGCCGCGGCCACCGCCGCCGGCCACGGCCTTGATGATGACCGGATAGCCGATCTTGCGGGCAACCTTCACGGCCTCAGTCTCCGTCTCGACCGGACCATCGGAACCGGGAACCGTGGGAACGCCCGCCTTCCTGACCGTATCCTTAGCGACCGACTTGTCGCCCATCATCTTGATGGACTTTGATTTAGGCCCGATAAACTTGATGTTGCACGACTCGCACTGCTCCGCGAACTTGGCATTCTCCGAAAGAAAGCCGTAGCCCGGATGGATCGCATCGACGTCGGCGATCTCGGCGGCGCTGATGATACGATCGGCACGCAGATAACTGTCGGAGCTGCGAGGACCGCCAATGCAGATGGCCTCGTCGGCCAGTTGGACATGCAGCGACTGCACATCCGCCTCGGAGTAGACCGCCAAGGTCTTGATGCCGAGCTCGCGGCAGGCACGGACGATGCGGAGGGCGATTTCACCGCGGTTGGCGATGAGGATCTTTTGAATCATCGGGAAAGGGAATAGTAAACCGCTAATCTGCGTTGATTTACGCTAAACTGAATTAGCGAAAGTCAGCGCTGATTAGCGGTTTGAGGTGCTGACTCAGCCTTGTTTGACCTTGAAGAGGCGCTGGCCGTACTCGACCGGCTGTCCATTTTCGACGAGGAGCTCAATCACCGTGCCCTTAACTTCGGCCTGGATCTCGTTCATGATCTTCATGGCCTCGATGATGCAAACCA
>CAMAXB010000111.1 GCA_945862035.1 Opitutus sp. GAS368 | reverse complement strand
TCGGAACCCACGAGGTCACGATCTTTCACCCGTGCGGCAATCACGTGGCCGCAAATCGGACGATCAAGTTGTTCGGCCTAACGCAGACTGCCTTTGCCCGCGTCCGCTACTGGGCTTAAGGCGGCCAGCAGGCCACGCTGCTCGGACCGATCGCCCAAGAGCGAGCGCAAGGTCGACCGCTCACGCCGCTCCTACCCGGGCAGGTGGGGAAAGCGTCTGGCGGGCCGTCAGCCCGGGGCAATGGTCCGTCATACTCCCGCCTCTCGATCACGATCCATTTCCCGCTCGACGCCCTCAGTTGCCCCGGGAACCTGTTCACGCGCGACCGCGGTGATAAACAGGAATTGGAGCACGCAAGCAGAAGAAAGAGAAAATTCTGCGAATAATTATATCTAAAATACAGCTATTACTCTTAAAATGTAGCTTGCCACCCCGCCCGTAGACCAATTTGGTACCGGCCTACCCCAGTCCTTCCGCGCCCGCACCCCGGCAGCTCGTGAGGAATTTTTCGATCGCTTTCAATGTCGGTGCACATCCCTGCCCCTGAAGTACCCCGGCCCGTAGACCTTTCAGCCAGACACTGCGGATCAACCACGTTCTGACTTCAGGTACTCGTTCGCGAGGCATTAACGGCACGCCAAAACGACTGAGGCGCCACACCCCTCCGCTTCCACCCCGCCCTCAAATTCTGAGCCCTCTTGGCAGCACATCCAACCGGCCGCACGACTGGCTCGGAAGAGATGTTTCAGGCTATTTCCCTGTTTACGCTGATCTCGGCACCCTCTCCCAAATCTCTTGCTATGATAACAATACGAAACACAGGAAAGCTTAGGGCCCTCACCGTGGCTCTAATTGGTCTACTAACATCCACTAACGCGTTTGCCGCAAGCGACGTCAGCCTGAAGTCCAATGACTTTGTTGGCGTATCGTTCTGGATGATCTCGATGGCGCTCGTCGCAGCGACTGCCTTCTTCTTCCTCGAAACCCAGCGGGTCACCGCGAAGTGGAAGACTTCGTTGACCGTGTCCGGTCTGGTCACGCTGGTTGCAGCGTGGCACTACTTCTACATGCGTGACGTGTGGGTTGCGACGGGCACCACGCCAACGGTGTATCGTTACATCGACTGGATGATCACCGTTCCCCTGCTGATGGTGGAGTTTTACTTGATCCTCTCAGCTATCACCAAAGTGCCGGCCGGCGTATTCTGGCGCTTGATGATCGGAACCTTTGTCATGCTCATCGCTGGCTTCATGGGAGAGGCTGGCTACATGGCCGTATGGCCGGCGTTCATCATCAGCATGGCTGGCTGGATCTTCATCATCTGGGAAATTTATGCCGGCCAGGCCGGTAAAATTAACGCCGATCTCGCTCCCGCTGGGGTGCAGAGCGCCTTCAAACTGATGCGCGCCATCGTGGTATTCGGCTGGGCGATCTACCCGATCGGTTACTTCCTGGGATACCTGACGGGCTCCGGTCCGGAGAGCAGCTCGCAGATGCTGAACGTGGTCTACAATCTTGCCGACGTCGTAAACAAAATCGGTTTCGGCGTTATCATTTGGACCGTGGCGGTGTCTGAATCTGAAAAGTCTGCTGTAAAGTAATTCGTACGCGCTATTCCGGTCGAATGTCAGTTCTGTTTGGCATTCGACCGGAATTTTCTTCGTCCTATCCATGAGCGCCCCCACCCACCTCGCTGGTTCGGTCGCTGATCTTTCGACGAAAGCGCATTGCTCGGAGATTGAATGCCTGATGGCGGAGGTCGTCGCTGACCCCTCCTCCCCACTCGACTCCAGTGTCGCTCAAGCCGCGCTGGCCCACCTCTCATCCGGTGGCAATCGGGTTCGAGCCAGGCTTGGGCTTGAGGCTGGCATGAGGGTGGGGTTATCGAAAAGCGATTCAGTGGTCCTTGGCGCGGCGGTGGAACTCCTCCACAATGCCTCCTTGGTCCATGACGATCTTCAGGATGCTGCAATGCTCCGTCGCGGGGTTCCCACGATCTTCGCCGCCCGCGGACCCGACGTCGCCGTCCTCACTGGAGATTTGCTCCTTTCAGCGTCCTACGCGGCGATCGCCCAGTTTTCCCGCTCCGCAGTCATTGGCGAAATGCTTCGTCTGTTTCATCGGCGGGTTGCTCGAGTAATCCAAGGACAATGCTGCGATCTATCCGCGCGCAACCGACCGGTAACTGAACTGGCCCAATACGAGGCAATCGTCGCCGGTAAATCCGGTGCCCTCCTCAGCCTCCCGCTGGAGCTGGCTCTTCTCGGTGCAGGGGTACGCGATACCTTGGGTCTGGCCCAAGAGGCGGCCGAGTCATTTGGCATCGGCTACCAAATCATCGACGATCTCCAAGATGTGGGAATCGATGGCCCGCTCTCGCTCAATATCCTGAACGTGCTTCAGGCTGGGCGCACCTTGGAAGAGGCCACTTGTCTGGCGACCGAAATTGCGTCACGTCACTTGAAATTTTCCAGTGAGGCGGCCGCCCGGCTGCCGCTCGGAGCCGGGGAGCTACTGGGGAAATTTGCCCAAGTTCTGAATGAGCGCCTGTAGCTCGGGGTTCACCGAGAATGCAGGCAATTGTCATCGGGGCCGGCTTTGGGGGAATCGCGGCGGCGCTGCGCTTACGCGCAAAAGGCTACGGAGTTCGCCTGATCGACCGGTGCGAGATGATCGGCGGTCGGGCGCAAGTCTATGTCCGGGATGGCTTCCGGCACGACGCCGGGCCCACGGTGATCACAGCACCGTTCCTTCTCGAAGAACTGTTCAACCTGTTTGGCGAGCGGATGGAGGACTCCCTCCAGTTAGTGCCGCTCACACCGTGGTATCGCTTCGAGTTTTCTGATGGTGACCACTTCGATTACGGCGGCACGCTGGAGCAAACTCTCGCCGAAATCAGCCGGATCGAGCCGCGTGATCGCGACGGCTATCTCGCCCTTCTCGCGCACTCGCGCCACATTTTTGACGTAGGCTTCACCCAGCTTTCCGCTCAGCCCTTCCATCGCTTCTCGACCATGCTCAAGCAGGTCCCGCGCCTGGTTGGATTGCGCAACTACGAGACGGTCTGGAGCATGGTAAAGCGCCACCTACGCAGCGAAAAGCTGCGTCAGGCATTTTCGATTCAACCTCTGTTGGTTGGAGGCAACCCCTTTGATACAACAAGCATCTACGGGCTGATCCATTTCCTCGAGCGTGCCTACGGCGTGCACTTTGCCATGGGCGGAACCGGTGCAGTCACGGCCGCACTCGGGGGGTTGCTGAAGCGACATGGCGTGGAGACTCAACTCGGGACCTCGGTGGATTCGGTTGTCATCGCGAGCGGTCGGGCCACGGGCGTTCGCCTGGAAGACGGAACCCAGCTGGAAGCTGACGTCGTGGTCTCAAACGCCGACGCCGCTCATCTCTACCGCACGATGATTTCGCCCGCGCAGCAGAGTATCGCGAGCCGGTTAAAACTAGCGGGCGCACATTACTCCATGGGGCTTTTTGTGCTCTATTTTGGGACGACGCGAACGTATCCGGGTGTCGCGCATCACACCATTTGGATGGGTCCGCGCTACCGCGAACTCCTCCGCGATATCTTTCACCGCAAAATTCTCGCCGACGATTTCTCCCTTTACCTGCATCGTCCGACCGCGACGGACCCGAGCTTTGCTCCTCCCGGGTGCGAGAGCTTTTACGTGCTTTGCCCCGTGCCGAACCAGCAAGCGAAAATCGATTGGTCCGTCGAAGGACCCCGTTTGCGCAACCGGATCGTGGCCGCGTTGGATCGCACGATCTTACCAGGATTGAGCGCGGCGATTACCGCCGATTTTTATAAAACGCCGGATGATTTTGCCCAGGATTACCTGAGCGTGCACGGGGCAGGGTTTTCCGTGGCTCCGCTCTTTCGTCAGTCAGCCTGGTTCCGCTTTCACAACCAAGCCGAGGGTATTCGCAATCTCTACCTTACCGGTGCCGGGACCCATCCGGGCGCCGGACTGCCCGGCGTGCTCTGCTCGGCCAAGGTCCTGGATGCCCTCATCCCGGCTGCATCTTCCGCGTGAGTACGACGACGAACAACCTTGCTTGGGCCGCAGCCGAAACCGCACTCGCGCGAAAAGGACGGAGCTTTTTCTGGGCGCGCCGCTTGTTGGGCCCGGTCCCTGCAGCCAGAGCAACCCGCCTCTACGGATTTTGCCGTTACCTTGATGATCTCGCAGATGAAGCCACCTCGATGGAAGAAGCCCGGGTAAAACTTGGCGCGGCAAGCCGGGAGATCGCCGCGGGGCTTTCCGCGGATCCCATGATTCAAGACGGGATCGATCTCATGCACGAGTGTCGCATTTCTCCGCTGATCGCCGTCGAGTTGGTGAAGGGGCTGCTTTCTGATTTGGATCCTGTACGCTGCCCGGATGAAGCCGCCCTGCTTCAGTACTGCTACCGGGTAGCCGGCACGGTCGGAGTGATGATGTGCGGTGTGCTCGATGTATCCGACCGGGGGGCGTTCGCCCACGCCATCGACCTGGGGATCGCCATGCAGTTGACAAATATCTGTCGGGATATCGCAACGGACGCTGCCGCGAATCGCCGCTATCTTCCAGCGTCCCTCATCGGCGATCTGGCGCCGGAGGAGTTGATCAAGCCCCTCCCCGCGAGGCGACTCCAGCTCCGTGCGGTGGTGGAGGATTTGCTGAATCGTGCGGATCGACACTATACCAGCGGTGAAATTGGAATATCCTATCTGCCGCTCCGGGCCCGCAGCGGGATTTTAGTCGCGGGCCGTGTCTACCGTGCCATCGGCACGAGATTGAGAGCACAGGGTTCTGTTTTCTGGGATCGTCGAATCGTGGTCTCAGACGGACGAAAGGCGGCGTTAACCGCGCATGCCTTGATCAGTGCACCATGCCAGAGGTTCTTTTGGCGCAAACCGTCGGGACACGACGCCAGCCTGCATGACACGTTGCGCGGACTCCCTGGTATTGAAACGATCCATGCACCCCGATAGCGACGTTGCCATCCTCGGCGGCGGGTGCGCCGGCTTAAGTCTAGCCATGCGGCTCGCAGAGTCGGGTGCGAAAGGCCCGAAGGTCGTCGTGCTCGAGGAGCGCGCTCTCTACGTGCCGGACCGGACCTGGTGTTTCTGGGCTGATGACGATACTCGTCTGCGCCATCTCGCCCAGCACCGCTGGAGCTCGCTCGCGGTCGCTGACTGTCAAACCCGGGTCACGGTCGACTGCCGCGCGGTACCTTATCAAATGATACCGTCAGACCTATTCTACGCGGCCGCTGTCCGGGCGATTGCGCAGACTCCGCGAATTGAGCTCGCGCTGAACGAGACCGTCATTTCTGAGCCGCGAAAGGAGGACCAGCGCTGGCGGATTGAGACGAGCACCCAGGTTCGATACGCAAAGCAGATCATCGACACCCGCCCTCCGCCGCGCCCCGAGCGCGAGTCCGCAATTTTGTGGCAATCGTTCTTGGGCCAGGAAGTGACGTGCGAGACGGCTCGCTTCGATCCCGATTGCGCCACTCTGATGGACTTTTCCGCAGGTTGTGAGGGAACAATCGCCTTCCTCTATCTTCTCCCGTTCTCAAAACAGCGCGCGCTCATTGAAGCCACCGTCTTCGCCCCCAAGCCACTCGGTCCGAGCGATCTGGCGGCTCGGTTGGAGCACCTGGTTCGCCAACAGGTAGGAGGAGCAGGCTTCTCTGTGCTGCGCACCGAACACGGCACGCTGCCGATGGGACAGGCCACGCCCGCTCCCCTGACGGACCCTACCTATGTCCGCGTCGGCGTGGCCCGGGGGGGGGTGCGGTCCGCCTCCGGCTTCGCCTTCCAGCGCATTCAACGATGGGCGGAAGACTGCGCCGCCGCGCTAATGGCAGGACTCCCGCCGAAGGCGCATGCCCCCGACCCGTGGCTCCTTCGGTCGATGGATCGTCTCTTTCTCCGCGTTCTCCGGGCCAAACCCGAAGCCGCTCCCGAACTCTTTCTAAGGTTGTTTGCGATCAAAGACTCCGGGCATATGATCCGGTTTATGAATGACCGCCCGACCTTGGCTGACTACGCGGCCATCGTTTGGGCATTACCAGCCGGACCTTTCCTGCGCGAAATGACCCGTAGTCTGCCCGCTTTATCCGCTCTGTTCCCCGGGGGCCGCGCCGGATGAAAGCACAAAGAGTCCAAGGGCTGGTCTTTAGCCTCAGCGCCGTTTTCCTCACGGCGGCGTCATTGGTCCTTGGGCGACTTGACGAGCGAATCGAACTGGTTGTTGTCGCCTCCCTCATCGTCGTCCTGGGCGTACCTCACGGCGCCCTCGATACCCTTTTCGCCCACCGACTTTACGGAATACGGACAATTGGAGGCTGGCTCGGGTTTGGC
Organism: Opitutus sp. GAS368; assembly: GCA_945862035.1. Taxonomy (GTDB): domain Bacteria; phylum Verrucomicrobiota; class Verrucomicrobiia; order Opitutales; family Opitutaceae; genus CAMAXB01. Next base: position 2,813 of record CAMAXB010000111.1, on the reverse strand, counting down.
GCAATCTATCTGTTCCTTTCCGGTTTTGTGGTTGGCCTATGGCTCCTTCAACCTGCGTTGTTTCTTGCCGGATTCCTCATCATCTCGGCCGTCCACTTTTCCGGCGATCCTCCTCCTGGAACTCCCTGGCCCGCACGCGCCCTTTACGGCGGGGCGATTTTAGTCTTTCCCGCTTTGCTTCACTCGGAAGACGTCACACGACTCTTCGCGCTTCTCGCTGGAGAGAAGTCTGCCGCGATCATCGTGCCATGGCTTAGCCTGCTCGCCTGGCCTTGGCTTGCCGGCCTCATCTTTGCCCTTCTGGAACGCGTGCGGTCGGATTGGTTAGCCGCGGTAGAACTAGGATCGGTCGGCGTGCTCGCGATCGTTGCCCCGCCGCTCATTTCCTTTGTCGTCTTTTTCTGCGGCATGCACAGCGCCCGACACATCCTCCGATCAATGGAGTATTCTGGCCGATCATCCCTCCCCCAGCTCTTCACCGCCACCCTTCTACCGATGCTGGGGGTCCTCGGCGGTTCTGTCCTCGCTTGGTATTTTCTCGACGAAATTTCCCTTGATGCCCGCATCATTCAGTTGGTCTTCGTCGGCCTCGCTGCTCTGACCGTCCCGCATATGGCGTTGGTGGAACAAGTCCGGCTTTCCGGGTGGAAAAAGGGGCCTTCTCCGCTCCCTTGATCGGGTGAGCCGGTCTGCAGTGGAGGCGACTGCTGCAAACCTCTGAGGGCCCTTTCCCGGCTCGTCATGCCCCGCACACTGGGGCGCTCGCGATGCCTCCCGCTCACTTACTTCCACCGCGAGGGATCCACGATGGTTCCGGCGATGTACCTGTAGGGTTTTTCTTCAGCCAGCACCGCGTGGTTCCAATAGTAGGTGATGACGAGCTTGCCATCGGGCCTCTGAACCATTCGCGGATAGCCAATGTCGTTGGTGGCTCCGTCGCCCATCCGCAGCGGTATCTCATGACTCCAGGTTCGGCCTCCATCGGAACTCAGTCGCAGGCAGACCCGGGAGCCATATTGGCTTCTGAACGTATAGGCCAGCGCAAGCCTGCCATCACTCATCTTGACGAGCGCAGGAGGTGAACCGCCCGCTCCGGTATCGACGACCGGCTCGGGCAATGCCTGCCACGAGTCGCCGTTGTCCTTGGAATGAAACGCCTTGATGAAATCCCTTCGCGGGTTCGTTTCTCTTCCCCGGATCGTGGTCAGGATCTCGGTGGGCGATAGACGAACGGAGGACGGCATGATGTCGAAAGCCTCCGGCTCCTCTCCCAGCCATGCCCTGTTCTCCCAGGTCACACCGCCATCGATGGTCTTGAACATCGCCACCCGGCCCTCCCTCTTGTTCTGCTTTGCAATGGTCAGGAATGCCACGAGCTCGTGTTTTCCGTTGACGATGTAGTCGGTGCGCGCGGCGACTCCCGGCGTGTTGAGATTGGGCAGCCGGTACGGCCCATTCCAGCGCACGCCTCGGTTGTAGGAATAATAAAAGAGCGAGGGTCCGACATTATTGTCCTCCCGCGAAAGGGTAAATACCAGGTCCGGGTGTGAAAAATCAATCGGTTGCTTCAAGCTGCCAACGTCCGACTTTTCACGAATCTGGTTCTGGTAAGTCCACGCGGTTTGCCCCGCTTCGCGGGCGTCTTCAATGCTCCAGGTCAGGCCGCCGTCCCGGCTTCGGGCGTATTTGTAGTGAGAGGTTGCTTCGTCATAAGTGTGCCCCTGTCTCTGCTGATGGTCAGCGAGGACGAAACCGACGAGGATTTCGTCGCCCCAGATCCACATTCCATTATTGGCCGGCCACCCGGCAAATCGGCCATCCTGCTGGAAAACAGTGACATGTTGAATGGGGTTGGACGAGGACGCCGCCCCGGCGTTGGCGGCGGACGAGATCATGAACAGGCTGGCAACGAGAGCAAAGCCGGCTCCGGCAAGCTGATGACGTACTTTTTTCATTGTGGTTTATGGTCAGGATGTGGCCGGAGGCCGGATTGGTTTGGATCGCTTTCTTTTGGCAGGATCAGTCAAGCGGAAGGCGGTTCTGCCGGCACGCCCGCTGGCTCCGCGCAGGCTTTTTCGAGCGCGAGGCAAGGGTCGATCCATTCGCGAGCGGTCGACTCGCTGCCATCGTCCCATCCGCGCAAGGGCATGCGCTGGTTGGCGGAGGAGGCGATGCGGTTGCGCCCAGAAGGCGCTTGAAAAGTGCGGCAGAGGCCTCGGAGCATGAGAGGAGGGGGGTTCCAGATTCGGGCCGTGGCGCGGAGGGGTTTGGGCGCGCAGCACCTTCGGAGAGAGCCGAAAGCGCTAAAACGTTTTCTCCCGGGCGTGCGGCCTCGTCAACCCCCTTCGGTCCTACCGGAAATTCCTCGGTGGCTGAAGCGGCAGGGTCTGCGTGTTTCAATACCCCAAGGCACGAATTTCGTTTCCAAGGCACCACGCATCGCCATCAGGCCCGAACTGCGGCTAATCATGATCGCCTCATCCGATCGATACCCTTGTCTCGACCACACCCCGCACCTGCTTCGAAGCTCAGGTTTCCAGTTTCAGATTTCGGGTTTCCGCGCCCGTGCTCCGCCGTCGGTGCAGCTGGCCTCGCGGAGGCCGGTCTGGAGGGCTGGAGGCCGGAGGCCGGAGGTGGAGCGCGTTGCCCTCTCCAACGCGCTGGCTTGGCGCGGCGGCACAGCCGATTCGATCCAGCGTCTTGGGGGCAAGACGCTCCACCTTCGATCCACTCCGGACCGGGGTCAGCGACCCCGGCTACAGCAATCCGCAAAAGGATCGATGTGGCTGGCCTCGTTGAGGCCGGTCTGGAGG
>CAMAXB010000110.1 GCA_945862035.1 Opitutus sp. GAS368 | reverse complement strand
TCCGCCGGCGCCCCTTTTTTCAGCAGCGCGTTCCGGCCTTCGAGTGCGCGGTGATAGCCCTGCAGCGCCTGCAGATAGGCGCCGTCCATCGCCGCCAGGGTCAGGTCGAGCCAGCGGCGCCGGCCACCGGGACTGCCGCGGATCAGCTGTTGGTCCTGGGAGGAGAACGCCACGGTTGGAAACTGCCCGAGAAAATCGCCCAGTCGCGTGACGCGCTCCTGATCCATCCACACTTCCTTCGCCCCTGACCGCAGCTTGATGGTGATATCCGTCGGGCCACGCTGCTCATGCTCGACGGTGCAGACGAGGGTCGCCTCCGGCTGGCCGTGGGCAATCAGGAGCCTGGTCTCGGCCGTGCGGAAGGAGCGGAGCGCCGTGAGGAAGCCCGCGGCCTCCAGCAGGGCCGTCTTCCCCTGCCCATTGGCGCCGACCAGAAATTGACGCGGCCCCGCCAGATCGAGCGCGGCGAGCGGGATGTTGCGAAAATGCTGCAGGCTGATGCGGCGGAGAAACATCGTGCGGCCCGCTCAGAGCTTCACCGTCGCCGACGCGGCAGAGGGGGCCAATTCGGTCCTCACGGCAATCAGCGCAGAGGCGAGCGCGGCCCATTCGTCGGGCGTGGTTGCTCCCCCGCCGCTGACCCGAATCACCTGCCGCGCGGCCACGGGGTCGACACCGAGGGCGGCCAGCACATGGGACGGGCCGCCTTTGCCGGTGGCGCAGGCCGAGCCGGTCGATACCTGAAATCCGCGGGCATCCAACTTCGCGACCCAGCGGGTATTTTCCGTGTGCGGCAGCTGAAGCGACACCGTGTTCCACAGACGCTCCGCGCCCGCGCCGATCACGCGGGCTCCGGGCAGGCCGGAGACGACGGCCTGTTCAAAGGTGGTGCGGACCAACACGCGAGCCGACTCCAGCATGACGAGACGCTGCTCGGCGTCGGAGAGAGCGGCAACCAGCGCGGAGATTCCCGCGAGGTCCTCGGTGCCGCCGCGATGTCCGTTCTCCTGCCCGCCGCCACGCTGGCCGGCAAAGCCGCTCGCCTGCCGGGGCAGGTGGAGAAAGCCGGACCCTTTCGGGCCGCCGAATTTATGACCGGCCCCGAAGACCCAGCCGGCTTCGCCAAGCCCGGCCGCGGGCAGCTTGCCGAGCCACTGCGAGGCATCGCAGACAAACGGGATCTGGGCGTCGGCGCAGATCCGCGCAAGTTCGGACCAGGGCTGGAGGACACCGGTCTCGTTGTTGGCCGCCATCACCACCACCGCGCCCACCTGTTCGCGTCGACCGGCGGACGCCGCCGCGAGGAGCCCGGAGGCTCGCAAGGCGTCAGGAGATACCACCCCGTCGGCGTCCACCTTCAGCCAGTCGAGGCGACCCGGGAAGAATGCACCGGCGGCCGCAAGCACGCAGGGATGTTCCGTCGGGTTGACCGCGAGGCGCGCCGAGGGCGGCAGGGTCGACGCGAGGTAGGCAAACACGGCATTGGCCGCCTCGGTGGCTCCGGAGGTGAACACGACGCGCTTCGCCTGGCCTTCGAGCAGGCGGGCCAGCGTGTCGCGGGCGGCATCGAGCCGCAGCCGGGCCCGGGCCGCCTCCCGGTAGGCGCTGGACGGATTGGCCCAAAACTCGTCCGACGCCCGCAGCCAGGCCTCGCGCGCGACGGGGGCGAGCGGCGTGGTGGCGTTGTGGTCGAAATAGGGCATGGCCGAAGTACGGGGGACGAAGGGTGAATTCGCAACCCGGGCGACGGCCCGGGCAAACAAATTGTTTCCCCTCGGGCTGGCAGTCGCTTACCTCTTCCTCCGTCGCATGTCCTTCGACTCCTCCCTCGCCCAGACCGTCCAGACCCTGCAGGCGCTCTCGCAGATCCGCGCTGAGATCGACCGGGCGGGCGAACTGATCGTCGAAACACTGCGGAATGGTCGGAAGCTGCTGATCTGCGGCAACGGAGGCAGTGCCGCCGAAGCCTCCCATTTTGCGACGGAGTTGACCGGGCGCTACTTCAAGGACCGCCGCCCGCTGCCCGCGATCGCGCTCAGCGCAGACGGTTCGCTCGCGACGTGCATTGGAAACGACTACGGTTTTGAGCAAGTGTTCGCCCGGCAAATCGCCGGACTCGCTCAACCGGGCGACCTCGTGATCGTCATCACCTCCAGTGGAAATTCGGCCAACATCGTCGCGGCGCTGAACGAAGCCAAGCGCACGGGCGTCAGGAGCGTGGCATTCCTCGGCCGTGGCGGTGGCCAGGCCCGTGGGCTGGCCGCGATTGATCTGATCATTCCGGGTGACAGCGGAAGGACCGCTCAAGAAGCGCATCTGTTTCTCATCCACCATTTCTGCGATCTGATCGACGCCGCGTTTTAGGCGGACGGGAATGGACGCAGGGTTCACCGGAACGAACCGGCTGTAACCGCGAATTACGCGAAGAGGCGCAAAGCAGGATCGATCTGATTGGATTTATCGAAGTTGCCGCCTCACAAACAGCTTCCTGATCTCGGTCGCAGCGTTCCCCTGCCCTCCGCCGACAATTCGATTCGCTCCACTCTCACTCGCGTCCCTTCGCGCACTTCGCGGTTAAACCCGGGTCTACTCCATCACAGCTGACCTGACGGAGATGCGACACAGATCCCTCTTTTCCAACAATTTAAACAGGAAAGCTTCACCGTTAGTCACCTTGATGCACGGAGTGCGCTCGGTCCGTTTTGTTTATCCCCACCCCAGATGGCAATATCCCCAAAGCCGAGATCCGGAGTGGAGACATCCGAACCGGGAATCGGGCCAAGTGGAGGCGCCTAGCACATCAGGCCAAACGGCGCACGGCTGGACCCAATGGATCGAGTCAGGATCTCGTCGGACGAGAGTGGCCCATCTGAGATTCAGTCCCGTCGGATTCCGGATTCACTTCTGCCCGGCCCCTCGGTGGAAATTGATCTTGCCGGGGCTGCCGGGGGGCGACGAAGCTAATTCTTCAATGAGCACTCCTTCCGTCAAAGAGAACGCGATCATCAGCACAAGCCACGGCGACCTCACGCTCGCCTTCTGGAGCGACGTCGCGCCGAAGACTGTTGAAAATTTCAAGAAGCTGGCCCGCGAGGGTTTCTATGATGGCACGGCCTTTCACCGGATCATCAAGGGCTTCATGGTGCAGGGCGGCTGCCCGAACACCAAGGCCGGCGCCAAGGGCATCCCCGGCACGGGCGATCCCGGCTACAAGGTGAAGGCCGAGTTCAATGCCAAGTCGCATGTGCGCGGCGTCGTCTCGATGGCCCGCGCGGCGAGCCCGGACTCGGCCGGCTGCCAGTTCTTCATCTGCCACGGTGACGCCAAGTTCCTCGACAAGCAGTACACAGCCTTCGGTGAACTTGTCGGTGGAGATGACGTGCTTGAGCGCATCGCGACCGTCCCCACCAAGTCGGGCGGCGGCGGCGAGAAGAGCACCCCGATCGAACGCGTCGAGGTCACGAGCATCAAGATCGTCCCCGCGGCCTGAGGCCCGCGCGACCCTCGTTGAATTTCTGCCCGCACCGCCCGGTGCGGGCTGTTTTGTGTCATGCAGATTTAACCACGGATAAACACGGATAGACACGGATAGACACGGATTCGATCCCAACCCAGGTCTGGATCCGTGTTAATCCGTATTCATCCGTGGTTAAAACGGTTCGCCGGATTGATCAGGACTCAAACCCCACCGCCCTGCTCACCGCCTCATTGACCACGCGGCCGTCGCGGGTGTTCACGCCCTTGGCGAGGCCGGAGTGCGTCGCGAGGGCTGCTTCGATGCCTTTGCTCGCGATCATCACGAGATACGGCTCAGTGGCCTGAGTCAGCCCAAGGGTGGAAGTCCGCGCAACCAGCGCGGGCATGTTCGGCACGGCGTAGTGAACCACCCCGTGTTCCTTATAGACCGGGTCGTGATGCGAGGTCGGACGGATCGTCTCGATGCAGCCGCCCTGATCAATCGCGATGTCCACGATCACGCTGCCCGGCCGCATCGTGTTGACCATCTTCCGCGTCACCACGGTCGGTGCACGAGCCGCTGGCACCAGCACGGCCCCAACCAACAGGTCGGCCCTGGCCACCACGTCCTCAATGTTGCCGGGATTTGCATAGAGGGTCACGACCCGGCCCCGGTACTCGGTATCGAGCGCCTCGAGTTTTCTCACGTCCAGATCAAGGACCGTCACCCGCGCGCCCATGCCCGCGGCCATCTGCACCGCATGCGCGCCTGAGTTGCCGGCCCCGATCACGACCACGTGTCCGGGCAGCGTGCCCGGGATCCCGCCGAGCAGGACCCCGGAGCCGCCGTTCTGTGATTGGAGGAAGAAGGCCCCGACCTGCACAGACAGGCGCCCCGCGATATGCGACATCGGCTTCAGGAGCGGCAGCGCGCCGTCCGCCCCCTCGACCGTCTCGTAGGCGATTCCGAGGATCCGCCTCTGCAACAGCCGGCGCGTGAGTTCGGGCCCCGCCGCAAGATGCAGGTAGGTGAACAACCCCTGCCCCGTCTTCATCAATCCGTACTCGGATGCGAGGGGCTCCTTAACCTTGAGAATCAGATCCGCCTGCCGCCAGACGGCCCGCGCGCTCTTCACGAGTACGGCGCCCGCGGCGGCGTACTCGGCGTCGGTGAAGCCAGCATTGGCGCCAGCCGCCTTTTCCACGAGAACCTTGGCGCCAAGGCCGGTGAGGCGCCGGCACAGGGCCGGCGTCAGGGAGACGCGCATTTCGCCGTCCTTAATCTCACGCGGGACGCCGATCATCATCCCTTCACCTTGTCCGATTTCGCCCGCCTGGCAATTCGGAAGGGCCGCTCAGACCGGCGCAGTCCCGCGTGACGGGAGCCGGGCGTGCGCCTCGGCCACGGGCAGGTATTTTTCAGCCCAGCGGCGGAGTCCCGCCTGCTCTTCGGCCGCAAGCGTCCGCACAACCCGCGCGGGGGAGCCGATCACCAATGATCCGGGCGGACACGTAAACCCTTGTGGTACCAGAGAATTGGCCCCGACAAGGCTGCGCGTCCCGATCCGCGCCCGATCCAGCACGGTCGCACCCATCCCGATCAGGCACTCGTCCTCGATCGTGCAGGCATGGACGATGGCACCATGCCCGATCGTGCACCAGGCCCCAATGATCGCATCGAGATCATCAGCGAGGTGTACCACGGCGTTATCCTGAATGTTGGTGCCCTCCCCCACAACGATCCGGGCGATATCGCCTCGCAGAACCGCGCCGTAGAACACGCTGCTCCGCGCCCCGAGGGTGACATCCCCGACGACCGTGGCATTGGCCGCCACCCAGAGGGCGCGGGCGGTGTCGGGAGTCCGGTTCAAATGGCGGGCAAGACGCTCCTGGACGGTCATAGTAAAGTTGGTTCTCGCCCCGGCCGGGCGCCCACGCAAGCTCGGCATCACACTCGCTTACCAGACCCTCATGGAGCAACTTACCCACCTCGTGCGTGGCATCATCGGCTTGGTTGCCTTTATTGGCATCGCCGCCCTTTTCAGCACCAACCGCCGGGCCATCGACTGGAAGCTGGTCGGTTCGGGCCTGCTCCTCCAACTGATGATCGGACTACTCGTGCTCCACGTCTACCCCGTGCGCAAGGCCTTCGAGGCCATGGGCTGGGTCTTCAATCAAGTCATCGGCTTCACCCAGGCGGGCACCGGGCTGGTCTTCGGCTGGCTGAACGGCATTGCCGGCGGCAATGTCGAAGGCCTCACGTTCACCCAAGGCGGACCCATCTTTGTCGTCACCGTGCTGCCGACGATCATCTTCTTCGCCGCGCTGACCTCCCTGCTCTACCGCCTCGGCGTGCTGCAAGTCATCGTGTTCAGCTTCGCCTGGATCATGTCCCGCACCATGAGGCTGTCGGGCGCGGAAACCCTGAACGCGTCGGGCAATGTCTTCGTCGGGCAAACCGAGGCGCCCCTGCTGATCAAGCCCTACCTCAAGACCATGACGCGCTCGGAGCTGCTTGCGGTCATGGTCGGCGGCATGGCCACCATCGCTGGCGGCGTCATGGCGGTCTACATCACCCTCCTCGGAGGCGACGATCCCGCGGAACGCGTTCGCTGGGCGACCCACCTGCTCACCGCCTCGGTCCTTTCGGCACCCGCTGCGCTGATCACGGCGAAAATCCTCCTTCCGCAGGAGGAAACCGTTGACCGCGAACTCCAGATGAGCGCGGAGCGTCCCGGGGCCAATCTGCTCGATGCGATCTGCCTCGGGACGACTGATGGGATCAAGCTCGCGGTCAATGTCGGCGGCATGCTGATCGTGTTCACCGCGCTGATCGCGATGGTGAACTGGATGCTCGGCGATCTGCTCGGCTCATGGACCGGCCTGAATGGCGTGATCGCGTCCGTCTCGGGCGGTCGCTACGACTCCCTCTCGCTGCAGCTCTTCTTCGGTCTCATCGGCGCACCCGTCGCCTGGTTAATGGGGATCAATTCGCCCGACCTCTTGGTGGCCGGACAACTGCTCGGCGAGAAAACCGTGCTCAACGAGTTCGTCGCCTATTTCTCGATGAATCAGCTTCAGGCCAGCGGCGTGCTGACCGACGATCGCACGCGCGTGATCCTCACCTACGCGCTCTGCGGCTTCTCCAACATTGTCTCGATCGGGATTCAGATCGGCGGCATCGGCGCCCTTGCGCCCGAGAAGCGGAGCGAGCTGGCTAGACTCGGCTGGCGCGCACTCCTTGGCGGCAGCATCGCCTGCTTCCTGACCGCCAGCGTGGCGGCGATGCTCACCTGAGGACGGAGGAGTGCGTGCTTGGAGCCGGACCGGTTGAGCCCAGCCCGTCCCGGGCCTTAGCGCCGCGGCCTCACTTCTTCTACCCTTGCCCGTTTTCGCGCTGAATCCAGACCCCGGACGCGCTTGCCGCGGCCATCTGCTGGGCAAAGGCGCGTCCCACGACCTGGGCTGAACTGCAGGTGCGGGAAGCGGTATCCGCAAACACCGCCTGACGGTCCGTGTTTTCCGAGGAAACCACCGCCGCAGCATCTCCCGCGCCGCCGCCGCGCACTTCGAGGAAGCCCTGATTGTTCTCCCCCACAGCCGCGGAAACCTTGAACCGGTCGATCACCGGGACGCGCTCGCGCATCCGGGCTTTGGCGTCACTCGCAGCCGCGGCAAAGGCCGGGACCACCCAGACCACGGCTGTGACCAAGAGAGCGGAAAGAAAACGGGTGGAGGCGTTCATCGGGCGGCGGGGTTTGAGGCGGCGGACGAGGTGTTCACGGTGGCGGAATCACCGTGCGCGACCTTAGGGGGTCAGCCGCTCATTGTTACATTTTCCTGGGTGTCGGTCCGAAATGGAACAATGAGCGGCCCCCGTTTCTGATTCCGGTGTAGCTGCGGTCGCTGACCCCGGGGATTGAGGTGGAGCGGCTTGCCCCCAAGCCGCTGGATCGGAATCGCCGTCGCCGCTGCGCCAGCCTGCGCCAGCCAGCGCCAAGCCAGCGGGTTGAGGGCAACACGCTCCACCGTTCCGCCCTGCTGGGCGGCCGGTACGGGTCCGAGATTCTCGCTACGCGAATTCGAGGCACGCACCTTCGGACCGGCCTCGGCGAGGCCAGCTACACCTGATTGCGGCAGCCCCAACCTGGATCACGAATCACGTGATCGGAACGGCCGGGAGGCTCCAGATGTCGCGGGCGTACTCGCGAATGGTGCGGTCGCTGGAGAATTTGCCGACGCGGGCGGTGTTGAGAATGGCCATCTTGGCCCACGTCGAGGCATTCCGATAGGCCGCATCCACCCGCGCCTGAGCATCGCTGTACGGGCGGAAGTCCGCCAGCACCAGGTAGGGATCGCCCCCGGCGAGGAGGCTGTGGTGGACATGGCCGAAGGCCCCCGTCTCGTTCGGGGTGAAGTAGCTGGAGCCCAGCCAGTCCACAATCGCCCGAAGCTCCTCGTCCGCATTGTACAGGTTCCACGGATTGTACCCGCGGGCCAACAGGGCCTGGACCTGGTCCACGGTGTGACCGAAGATGAAGATGTTGTCGGAGCCGACCTCTTCCTCGATCTCCACATTGGCGCCGTCGAGGGTGCCGATCGTCAGCGCGCCGTTGAGGGCGAGCTTCATGTTGCCGGTGCCGGAGGCCTCCTTGCCTGCGGTGGAGATCTGCTCCGAGAGATCCGCCGCCGGAATGATGCGCTCGGCGAGGGAAACGCGGTAGTTCGGCAGGAACGCGACCTTGAGTTTGCCGCCGATGCGCGCGTCTTCATTGATCCGGGCACCGATCACGTTGATCGCCCGGATGATGTTCTTGGCCAGGTCGTAGCCAGGTGCCGCCTTCGCCCCGAAAACAAACACGCGCGGGGCGATGTCTAGCGATGGATTTTGCAGCAGGCGCCGGTACAGCGCCATGATGTGCAGCAGGTTCAGATGCTGGCGCTTGTACTCGTGCAAACGCTTGATCTGCACGTCGAAGATCGCGTCCGGCGATACGTCCACCCCGCACTGCTTTTTGATCAGGGCGGAGAGATCAACCTTGTTGGCGCGTTTGATCGCCATGAATTCCTCCTGAAAGGCGCGGTTCTCCGCGTGCTTCTCCAGCCCGCGCAGGAGATCGAGATCCCGCACCCAGTCCATCGAACCGAGGGTCGACGTGATGAGCGAGGAGAGCCGGGGGTTGGTTTTGAGCAGCCAGCGACGCGGTGTGATCCCGTTGGTCTTGTTCTGGAACTTACCCGGATAGAGCGCATCGAACTCCGGGAAGAGGTTCTTCTTGAGCAGCGCGGTATGGAGCGCCGCGACGCCATTCACGGCGTGCGAGGCGACCACGGCGAGATTGGCCATGCGGAGCATCTTCTGGCCATTCTCCTCCACGAGGGAACAAATGCGGAGCTTCTCGGCGTCACCGGGCCAGCGCGCGGCCACCAACTTGAGCACGCGGGCATTGATCTCGTAGATGATCTGCAGGTGACGCGGGAGCACGCGCTCGAACAGCGCGACGCTCCACTTCTCCAGAGCCTCGGGCAGCAGCGTGTGGTTCGTGTAGGCGAAGGTGCGGGTAACAATGCCCCAGGCCTCGTCCCAGCTGAGCGTCTGCTCGTCTAGCAGGATGCGCATCAGCTCGGCGACCGCCACCGTGGGGTGCGTGTCGTTCAGCTGGACCGCCACCTTGTCGGAAAAATTTGTCCAGGAATTGGCCGGGTTATGGAAGTGACGGCGGATGATATCGCGCAGGGAGCAGGCGACAAAGAAGTACTGCTGCACGAGACGCAGTTCCTTGCCGTTCTCCGTCTTGTCATTCGGATAGAGCACCTTCGAGACGGTCTCGCCAATCGCCTTGTCGTGCACGGCCTCGACGTAGCCGCCACGATTGAAGGCCGCGAGGTCGAACTCCTCGGTCGACTT
>CAMAXB010000109.1 GCA_945862035.1 Opitutus sp. GAS368 | reverse complement strand
GGATGGGAAGCCTGATTTTGGTCCGCAAGTGCCTGATTGGGCGTTAGACCGCCACTTCCAGCCGGGCCTTTTCCGCCAGCGCGGTTGAAATATAGCGCTCTCCGAAGCTGCACCCGACCGTCACGATCAGCTTGCCGGCGTAGTCCGGGCGCTTGGCCAACTCCATGGCGGCCCAGACATTCGCACCGGTCGAGATCCCGCCGAGAATGCCGTCCTCCAGGGCCAGGCGGCGCGCGGTGTGCAAGGCATCCTCATCGGACACCTTGATCACCTCGTCGATAATCGCCGTGTTGCAATTCTTCGGGATGAAGCCCGCACCGATGCCCTGAATCCGATGCCGGCCGGGTCGGCCGCCGGAGAGCACGGGGGAGGCCGCGGGCTCGACCGCGATGCTCCGGATCGCCTTGCGCGACTTGATGACCTCTGAAACCCCCGTGATCGTGCCGCCCGTGCCGACCCCGGCAACGAAGGCATCAATGCCACCCTCTGTGGCGTTCCAGATCTCCTCAGCCGTCGTCCGGCGGTGAATCTCCGGATTCGCCGGGTTCTCGAACTGCTGCGGCATGAATCCGCGCTGGCCGTGCTCGGCGAGCAGTTCGCCGGCCCGCCGGATCGCCCCCGGCATGCCCTCGGCGCCGGGCGTCAGGACAATCTCGGCGCCCAGCATGCGCAGGAGTACCCGGCGCTCGAGTGACATCGTCTCCGGCATGGTCAGGATCAGCTTGTAGCCGCGCGACGCACAGACGAAGGCCAGCGCGATCCCGGTGTTGCCCGAGGTCGCTTCGATCACGACGGTCCCCGCGCGGATCAATCCATCCCGTTCGCCCGCCTCGATCATCGCCATCCCAATACGGTCCTTCACGCTGGCCAACGGGTTAAAGAACTCCGCCTTCAGATAGATCGAAGCGGGAAGGCCGGCAGCAATCCGGTTCAGTTTGATCAGGGGCGTGCGCCCAATCGTGGCGACAATTGACGAGGACAGCAGGGATGACATTCCTTTGTATACTAAATTGCTTTGTTTAATCAAGTAAACAGACGGCGCAGCACCGGTCTATTCCGCGGGAACGCGAGCAAGGGTCGTGGCGATGCGGGCTGCGAGGGCCAGGCCGGATACGGCGGCACCCTCGACGCGCGGTCCTCCGAAGGAGTCTCCGCAGAAGCCGAGCGCCAGGTCGGGAAGCCAAACAAACGGTTCCGGATGGGCGGCCTTGGGCTCGCTGAACTTCCAGCGATGGAGGGTGGTCGACACGATGCCAGAGCCTCCGAGCCACGGCTCGATCTCGGATCGGAGCCGAGCCGCGACCTCCTCGACGCTTTCGCCATAATGCTGGGCCGCGAACGCCGGCGTGGTGTGGAGCGTCAGGGCTCCCGCCGGGCCGGGTGAGACGCCCTTCAAAGAATTGTCCGCCACCCAGCGAATCGCGCCCGCGCTGGGCGCGAAGCCCTCGGGCGGCACGGCGGAGGGGCCATCGAGGGCCAGCAACAGGGCGAGGCAGGGATGATAAGTCAGAAGGCTCAGGGCCTCGTGAACGGCGGGCGCAAGCAGACCCGGCTCCAGCAGGGCCAGCGACTGCGGCACCGGCGCCGTCAGCACCAGGCGCTCCGCCCGCAGCATCCCGTGATTCTCGATCTCCAGTTCCCAGCAGCCGCTGGCGTGGCGCATGGCGCGGGTCACGCGATGTTCCCGCTGGAGCGACAGGCTGGCCGCCAGCGCCTTCGGGAGGGCCGTCATGCCGGCGACGCCGATCACCCGCTCGGTTTCGCGTCCGGGCCAGGTGGTGGCGATACCCGCGCCTCGCCACTCGTTCACGACGGTGCGGAAGCGCTCGTCGCGCACGGTGAAGAACTGCGCGCCCTGGTCAAAGACCGCGGGACCCACCCGCTTGGTCGCCAGGCGGCCGCCCACCCCACGACTCTTTTCCAGGACCACGACATCGGCGCCACGCGCCTGCAAGTCGCGGGCCAGCAAAAGCCCGGAAATTCCCGCTCCCACCACGGCGATCGTTTTGTTCATGTTGAAATCGTGCGTCCCAGCATGTGCGTGAGCGCCGGCAAAAGCGAACCGTGCCGGAACGCGAACCCCAGCGCCAGCGCCCGGGCGGGTTCCACCCGCGCGCTGCCCAGCAGGAGTTCGTTCGCCATTTCGCCCACGGCGAGTCGCAGGGCCCAGGCCGGGGCCGGAAGCACCGCCGGACGTCGCAGGACCTTGCCGAGCGTCCGCGCAAACTCGCGCTGGCGCAGGACCTCCGGGGCCACCGCATTCACCGGTCCCGACCAGCGCGGATCTCCCATCGCCGCCAAAATCAGTCCGCTCAGGTCATCCGGGGTGATCCAGCCCAGCCATTGCTGCCCGGATCCCAGCGGCCCGCCGAGCCCGAGGGCCGCCAGCGGAAGCAGCCGGGCGAGGCCCCCACCCGCCGGGGTTACGACCAGGCCCGTCCGCAGGGCCACGGTCCGAACCCCCAAGGCGGTGGCCGCAGCCAGTTCCGCCTCCCACGCCGAGCAGACCTCGGCCAGAAACCCCCGACCGCCGGCCGAGGCCTCGGTCAGAATCTCGTCTCCCCGGTCGCCGTAGAAGCCGACGGCCGAGGCATTGATCATCACCGCCGGGGGCTCCGGCAGACGCGCCAGGGCCCGGACGAGGGTCCGGGTGCCCGACACCCGGCTCTCGAGGATTTCGCGCCTCCGTGGCACGGACCAACGTCCGTCCGCGATTCCCGCACCCGCGAGATTCACCACCGCATCGATCCGCCCGACCCCGGTCAGGTCCACCGTGCCCTTGAGCGGATCCCAGCCGGCCTCATCGGGCCCGGCCGGCGCGCGTCGCACCAGCTTGACCACGGTATGGCCCTGAGTTGTCAGCAGCGGGACGAGCGTCCGCCCCACCAGCCCGGACGCGCCCGAGACCAGCACCCGCAGGGCCCGGCGCGGGGCGCCGCCGCGCGCGGCCCCCTCCAGATCGGCCTTCGTGACCGCGTGCCGATAAGCAAACATCTGCGCAAGCCGGCCGCGCACCATCGGCTCCGCGAGGCGGCCGAGCGCCCCGCCCGGCAGCTCGTAGGTGATGTCATCGACCAACGTGCACGCGTCCGGCCCCTGCGGCTCCACGCGGTGCAGGTGTTCCCAGCGCTTAAACGGGCCGCGCCGCAGGACGTCGCGAAACTGCCGACCGGCCAGGTAGTCGCCGTGCACGACATCCCAGCGTATCCACGCGGGACCGACACGGGTGCGCAGGGACACGGTCGCGCCATCGCGGACGCCGCCGGACCGGGCGATGACCTCGACTTGTTCCCAGGGCGGCTGGAGGCGCTCAAAGGCTCCGGGCTGCTCGTGCCAGGCGAAGACCTCCGCGGCCGGTCGGGCGATGCCAATGCGGCGGGTGAAGCGGTGAGTCGTCATGAGAGTCGCGGGGCGGAAGCCGGGCTTCCTTTTCGCTTCCGGCAGGCATCGGAGCAATAGCGGACGTCGTCCCAGCAGCGCTCCCACTTCTTGCGCCAGGTGAACGGACGGCCGCAGACCACGCAGTCCTTTTGCGGGAGATCCGCCTTTTTGCGCATGCGGGCCATGGCGGTCGCTCAGCGCAGGCCGAGTTCGTCCGCGGCAACGGCGGGCGCGGGAAAGCCGCCACGGGCGCGGAGGGCATCCGCCTGCGCCCGGATCTGCGTGCGGGTTGCCGCGTCGAGGCGCGCAAGATTTTTCACCTGCAGGGCCATGCGCTGGTTGGCGGCGAGCAGTCGCTCGTGCCGCAGCAGAAAATCCCAGTACAGGGTCGTGAACGGGCAGGCCTCCGCGCCCGTGCTCTGGGCGGGATCGAAGCGGCAGCCTGCGCAGTGATTGCCCATGCGCTGGATGTACTTGCCGGTTGCGACGTAGGGCTTCGATGCCATCACGCCGCCGTCGGCGTATTGCGACATGCCGATCGTGTTGGGCAGTTCGACCCACTCCACCGCGTCGACATAGACTGCGAGGTACCAGGCGTGAACCTGCTTTGGATCGACCCCGAGCATCAGCGCATAAAGCCCGGTCACCATCAGGCGTTGGATGTGGTGGGCATAGCCGAGTTCGAGGGTCTGTCCGATTGCCGCCTTGAGGCAGGCCATCTCGCAATCACCCGTCCAGTAGAACGCCGGCAGATCGCCCGTCGCCTTGAGGGCGTTGCGATCAAGGTAACCGGGCATGTGCATCCAATAGACGCCGCGCACGTATTCGCGCCAGCCGAGGATCTGCCGGATGAAGCCCTCGGCCGAGGCAAGCGGAACGCGCTTCGCCCGGTAGGCCTCTTCCGCCGCCCGGACCACCTCGCGCGGGGCGATCAGCTTGAGGTTCATCGCCGCGGCGAGGCGCGAATGGTAGAGCCAGGGCTCGGCCGACCACATGGCGTCCTGATACTGCCCGAAATCAGCCAGCCGGTGCTGGATGAAGTCCTTCAGCGCGCGGCGCGCGTCCTCCGGGGTCACCGCCCAGTCGAAGGCCTCCAGCCGGCCCGGGTGCTTTGGGAAGCGGCGCGCCACCAGCGCCAGGACCTCGCGGGTGATGGCATCGGGGGGAAATGAGACGGGAGCGGGCAGCTTGCCCGGGCCCCCGCGGCCGAACGAGCCGCGGTTGTCATGGTCGTAATTCCACTCGCCCCCCTCCGGCCCACCTTCGGCGTCGAGGAGGACGCCGTGCTTCCGGCGAAGTTCGCGGTAGTAGAATTCAAGTCGCAGCTGCTTACGGCCCACGGCATGCGCGCGGAAGTCGTCGATCGTCGAAAAGAAATGACGGTCCGTGCGCACCTCCAGCGCGACCCCGGCCGCCTCGGCGGCGGCCTCGAGGGCCCGGGCGACCCGCCAGTCGCCCGCCTCGGTCAGGACCAGCCGCTCCGGCTTCCGCCGGGCGATGGCGCGCTTGAGTTCACCCGCGAGCGTCCCGGCATTGCCCGCCGCGTCGAGTTCCGTGTAGTCGACTGTGCGCTTCGCGAGGCGCAGCGCGTCGCGGAAGTGGCGCATGGCCGCGAGGAAGAGGGCGATGCGCGGACGCGAGGATTCGACGTGCGTCGACTCCTCGGCGACCTCGGCCATCCACACGACATCGCGTTTTGGATCAAAGCCGTCGAACGCGGCGGAGTCCGGGTCGAGCTGGTCGCCCAGCACCAGAATCAGATTTCGGGTGGCGCTCATGCTTCGGGGCGGTCGGGCCGGGCGGCGCGGAGTTGCTTAAAGGCCGCCAGAGCCTCGGCGCGGGCTTCGGCGTGGTCGACCACGGGCGCGGGGTAAGTTCGGCCCAGATCGACCCCCGCGTACTCCCGGAGGCTGGCGGGAGCCGTCCACGGCGCATGGAGGAACTTGTCGGGCAGGCGGGCCAACTCGGGCACCCAGCGGCGCACATAGGCGCCGCGCGGATCAAATTTCTCGCCCTGCAGTACCGGGGCGAAAATTCGGAAGTAAGGTGCGGCGTCGGCTCCGCAGCCGGCGCTCCATTGCCAGCCCAGCGTATTGGCGGCGAGGTCGGCATCGACCAGGGTGTCCCAGAACCACGCGGCGCCGTGCGTCCAGTTCAGCCGCAGGTGCTTCACGAGGAAGGAGGCGACGATCATCCGGACGCGGTTGTGCATCCAGCCGGTGGCCCAGAGCTCGCGCATGCCGGCGTCGACAATCGGGTAGCCGGTCCGCCCCCGCTGCCAGGCGCGCAGGCGCGCACCCGCGGGATCGGCGGCCCAGGGGAACGCGCCGAATTCCGGGCGCAGCGGCCGCTCGGGGGTCGAGGGAAAATGGAACATCAGATGGTGCGAGAATTCACGCCAGCCGATCTCACTCAGGTAGACGCGCGCCCCATTGCCCGGCGGGAAGACGCCGGACTCACGCGACAGCGCCTGCACCGCGGCCCAGACCTGGCGCGGACCGATCTCGCCGAAATGGAGATGCGGCGAAAGCCGGGACGTCCCGGCGGCGGAGGGAATGTTGCGCGCATCGTCGTAGGACGAGATTGCCTCGGCCGCGAACGCCTTGAGCCGGCGGCGGGCGCCCTCCTCGCCCGGCGTCCAGACAGCGGAAAATCCGTCAGCCCAAGGCAGCGAGGGGAGCAGCTCGAAGGCTGTGAGCGCACACCCCTTTGGCCACGTAGCCGGTGCGGGCAGCGGGCCGGCCCGCAGCGCAACCGGGGGCGATACGGGCAGAGTCAGGCAGTGGCGCCAATAGGGAGAAAAGACCTGAAACGGGCGACCCTGCTTGTTGGCGATCGTGTGCGGCTCGAAGAGCACACTGCTGTTGAAGCTTTTTGCCTCAATGCCCTCGGAAGCGAGGACCGCCTTCACCGTCGAGTCGCGCGCGATCGATGCCGGTTCGAACCGGCGGTTCCAATAGACCGCCGACGCGCCGGTCGACTTGATCAGGCCGCGGAGAATGGCGAGCGCGCCGCCCTCGGCGAAAATGAGTTGCGACCCGCGGGCCACCAGCGAGGCCTGCAGGGCCGCCAGTGAGTGATGCAGCCACCAGCGCGACGCGCCGCTCTGGGCCCAACGTCCCTCACCCGCGTCGTCGAGGATGTAGATCGGAATCACCGGCCCGCCGCGGGCCACCGCCTCGGCCAGCGCGCTGTTGTCCTGCAGGCGGAGGTCCTGCCGAAACCAAAGAATGATGGGGCGTGTTGTCACGGACGGGATTCTTGCCACTACGGCTCATGGACGCAAGCGGACGCACCCGCGGACGAAAGGCAGACATCCGATCCGCCGACGACAGCCGAACCGCCGCCTACTTGCCAATGCCGTGCGCCCGGAAGCCGAGCGCCCGGAGTTTCGCGAGGTCCGTGATGTTGCGTCCGTCGAACAGGAATGCGGGTTTCATCATACCCTCGTAGATGCGGGCGTAATCGAGCGTCTTGAACTCATCCCACTCCGTGACTACTGCCAGGGCATGGGCGCCGAGGGCCGCCTCGTAAGCGGACGAAACCACCGTCAGGCGCGGATTGGAGATTCCGGCGCCGAGAACATCGCGCACGATTTCTGCCGCGGGGACCTTGGGATCATAGACCACCACATTCGCCTGCTCCGCGAGGAGGTCGCGGCACACGCTGATCGCGGCGGACTCGCGGGTGTCATTCGTGTCCTTTTTAAAGGCAAACCCGAGCACGGCGATGCGCTTGTCCGCGACCGTGTTGAAGAGGGACCTCACGATGCGACCGGCGAAGCGCTGCTTCTGCCAGTCGTTCATCTTCACCACTCCCTCCCAGTAAGCCCCCACCTCGGGCAGGCCGAAGTGCTGGCAGAGGTAGACGAGATTGAGGATGTCCTTCTGGAAGCAGGAACCGCCGAAGCCCACCGAAGCCTTGAGGAATTTCGCGCCGATGCGGCTATCCTTGCCGATCGCATTCGCCACCTCATCGACGTCGGCGCCGGTGGCCTCGCAAAGCGCCGAGATCGAGTTGATCGAGGAGATGCGCTGCGCGAGGAAAGCGTTGGCGACCAGCTTGGAGAGTTCGGAGGACCAGAGATTGGTTTTGAGGATGCGGTCGGGTGGCACCCAGCGGGCATAGACCGAGGCAAGGCGCTCGATGGCCTGCTCACCCTCGGGGGTACGTTCGCCGCCGATGAGGACGCGGTCGGGATTAAACAGGTCGGCCACCGCCGTCCCTTCGGCGAGGAACTCAGGGTTGGAGAGGACCTGGAATTTCAATCCCCGGGTGTTTCCGGCCAGAATCGTCTGGATGGTTTCGGCCGTTTTCACCGGAATCGTCGACTTCTCGACGATGATCTTGGGTGAGGTGGCCACCTCGGCAATCGTGCGCGCCACCGATTCGATATAGCGAAGATCCGCCGCCCGCCCGGCGCCCACCCCGTACATCTTGGTCGGCGTGTTGACGGCCACGAAGATGATGTCGGCGGCATTGATCGCACCGGCCACGTCGGTCGAGAAGAACAGGTTCCGTCCGCGGCACTCGCGCACCAGGGCATCGAGCCCGGGCTCATAGATCGGGAGCACGTCGGACCCCCAGGCGGCGATGCGCGCGGCGTTCATATCGACCACGGTGACCATGATGTCCGGGGCTTTCTGGGCGATGACGGCCATGGTCGGACCGCCAACATAACCGGCTCCAATGCAGCAGATTTTCATTCGCAGGCGGGGAGCCTCAGGCCAAAGCGTGGTCGAAACAAGGCGGATTTTCCCTGATTGGGTCGCACTTGACTCTCGGGGCGGCCTTTGCAATTCCCTTCACCCACTCAACACATCATTATGGGCAAACAATACAACAAGGGGATCAAGAAGAAGCGCCGCATCGCTTACATGAAGCGCAAGAAGGCCGCCGTGGCCGCCACGAGCAACGCCAAGGCCAAGAAGTAAGTCGTTCCCTCTCTTTTGACCGGTAAACCGCGGCTCGCGAAGCCGCGGTTTTTCTTTTCTAGTGCCTTGGCTCCAGCCCGTCCCCTCATGATCAAAGTCAGTCTCATCTCCCTCGGTTGCGCCAAGAATCTCGTCGATAGCGAGATCATGGTCGGCCACTTGCATCAGGCGGGTATGATGGTGATCCCGGAGGCCGAGAAAGCCGACGTGGTGATCGTCAACACCTGCTCCTTTATCGATTCGTCCAAGGAGGAATCAATCAGCCATATCCTGGAGGTCCACCAGAACCGAGGGATGAAGAAGCGGCGCAAGGAGCAGAAACTCATCGTCGCGGGCTGCATGGCCCAACGGTTTTCGAAGGATCTTTCCGCCTCCCTCAACGACGAGGTCGATGCCTTCATCGGGCTGGACCAGGTGACCAAGGTCGCGCCCATCATTGAGGGCCTCTACGCCAAGGATCGGGCCAAGGGTGCGGCCCCGGAGAATTTTGTCACCCGCCACTCGACGTACATCCCGGACTACGACACGCCCCGCTTCCGTCTGACGCCGAAGCATTTCGCCTACATCAAGATCGCCGAGGGGTGCAACCACCCCTGCACGTTCTGCATCATCCCGCAGATCCGCGGTCGCCACCGCAGCCGCACCGTCGAGAGCGTGGTGGCCGAGGCGCGCCGCCTGGTGGCCGAGGGCGTCAAGGAGATCAACCTGATCTCCCAGGACACGACCTTCTTCGGCATGGACACGTGGGAACAGCGGCCCAACCCCCGCACCCCCGTGGATTCCACGCGAGGGACCGCCCTGACCACCCTTCTCCGTGAGCTCAATGCGATCGAGGGCGACTTCTGGATTCGGCTGCTTTACACCCACCCCGCGCATTGGAGCGACGAGCTGATCCGCACCATCGCCGAGTGTCCGAAGGTCGCCCGCTACATCGAGAGTCCCCTGCAGCACATCAGTGACCACATGCTCGGCCGCATGCAGCGCGAGACCAGTGGCGACTATATCCGCTCGCTCATCGCCCGCATCCGGGCGGGCATTCCCGGAATCGCGGTCCGCACCACCTTCATCGTCGGTTTCCCCGGAGAGACGGACGCCGATGTCGAGGAACTCTGCGGCTTTATTCAAGAAGCCAAGTTTGAGCGCCTCGGTGTATTCCGCTA
>CAMAXB010000108.1 GCA_945862035.1 Opitutus sp. GAS368 | reverse complement strand
ATCGCCCGTGCCGCTGCGCCCAAGCCAGCGCGTTGAGGGCAACACACTCCACCTTCACACGGGGGCAGCGCCCCAGTCGACGACGGAACCCAGCGTCCGGAAATAAGGTGTTGCACCCCGTCGCCGCCTAAAATCACGCTGAGGAAGTATGCGTGGTTCCGACCGCATTCGTCCCTGGCTCCCCCGACTCGCCGCCCTCGCGGTGGTGCTACTGTTTGTCGGGCTCATGGTGCGTCTCTGGCATCCCGCGTTTGGCTTCACCGCCTTTCTTCAGCTCAATGCCGAGAACGACGACCTCAAGATCGCCGCCTTCCACGATCCGTCGATCTACGTGCACCGCGATACCGGCGGCTACGACGGGCTGTACTACGCCCAGATCGCCTACGATCCGACGCTGCGTGACGCCGAGTTGCCGCGGGCGATGGACAATCTTTCCTACCGCGCTCGCCGCATCCTGCTGCCGGTGATCGCCTGGGTGGTCTCGCTGGGCCAGGAGGCGTGGATCGTCCATGTTTACTCGTGGCTCAACCAGATCTCCTGGGGCGTACTGGGCTGGCTGCTCTGGCGGATCCTGCGCGTGACGGACCTGCGGGGGTGGCTGGCGTGGACGGGCGTGATGCTGGCCACCGGCACATTGAACAGTGTCCGCCTCGCCCTGAGTGATCTGCCGATGGTGACGCTCATCGCCGGCGCCATGCTCGCGGTCGAAGCCGGCCGCGCCCGCGCCGCGTCCGGCTTGCTGGCGACCGCCGCCCTCGCGCGCGAGACCGCCGTCCTGGCGTTGCCTGCGCTGCTCGAGCGGCCGTGGATTTCCTGGCGCAACATCCGTACCGGCCTGGTCGTGGCCACGCCCCTCGCCGCCTGGCTCGCGTACATCCGTTGGCAGGTGGGACCCGCCAATCAGGGCTTCAGCAATCTCACCTTGCCCGGCTCCGGCTATGTCGAGCGCTGGCAGGAGGTCCTGGCCTCCATCCCGGACTCGAATGACCCCCTCCTCGCTTGGACCACCTTGCTGGCCCATGTTGGGCTCACGGTGCAGGCACTTTTTCTGCTGACCCGCTGGCGGCTCCTCGCCGATCGCTGGTGGCGCCTCGGCGCGGCCTACGCCGCCCTCATGACGATCCTGAACACCGCGGTCTGGGAGGGCTTCGCGGGCGCGTCACCTCGCGTGCTGCTCGCTCTGACCCTCTCCTTCAATGTGCTCGCCCACCGGACGCGCGCTCCGCTGCTCTGGCTGCTCCTCGGCAATCTGGGTATTGTCTCGGGCCTCCACTCGCTGCGCGATCTGCCCTACTCGCGGGAACTCGACGCCCATCGCTCCGGCGGGGCGATCTCCTTCGTTCAAATCAAAACCGGCTGGTCCGCCGCTGAACAGGATTCCGATCACATCTGGTCCTGGGCGAGCGAACAGGCGAACCTCGCGCTGGTCCTGCGCGCGGACATCCCCCGCACCGGCGTCTTCTCCGGCTCGCTCCACAGTCTCGTGCCCCGCGAGGTAACGATTCGCCTCGGCAACCGCGAGGTTTGGCGCGGCCGGGTCGATAGCCCGCGTGCGAGATTCTCCTTCCCGGTTGCGCTTCTACCGGGTGAAACGCCCGTGACTTTCTCGACGGATACTCCCGGCGTCTCGGAGGGCGACGGGCCGCGCGCTCGCCGCCTCGCTTTCGCCCTCTACAACCCGCGGCTCACGCTCGATCCTCCCTGAGTCCTGCACGGTTTCGGATCGCCGGTGGGTTCAGGGCGCACGTGGCGGCGATTCCCAGCGCAGCAGCTCCACGCCGCTCGACTCCCACACCCGCTCCCGCCGCCACCCACCCTCGGGCAGGCGGTCTCCGGCCGTGGTGCGATCAAAGCCAAAGAGCACCGCGTAGACGGGGAGTCCGAGCTCGATCGCGTGCGTCACGGCCCGCGTGTTTTCCTCGAGTGTGAGTTGATCAAAGCGGAGGACCACGTGATCCGTGTCGTGAAAGAGCGCCCCGCTGGCCTGCATCGCCAGCACGACCGCGCCCCGCGCCTCGGGCCGGGCCAGTTCCGTGGCGACGTGGCGGTAGATCTGATGGCTCCGGGCCGGCCCCAAAGCATCGAGCCGAACGCTCTGCGCGAGCGGCAGGGCCAGCGCCGCCACCGCCAACCAGCCCGTCACCTGACGCCACCGCCGGCGGCCCTTCTCCGAGTCCGCGCGCGCCTCGATCGTCTCGATCAGCCGGCTCACCGCGCCCAGCGCCAGCGCGATCATCGCTGGGAAAACGGGCAGCAGGAAACGGAGGTACCACCACGTTTCATGGGTGCAGAAATAAAACGCGTAGAGGGTCAGAAACCCCAGCGCCGCGAACGCATAGGCCACCCGCAGGCGGAACCCCACGGATGACCACACCACACCCGCCAGCGCGAGCCACAGCAGCGGCGAGACCAGCAGCGTGAGCTGCGTCGCGTAATGCGGCAGGGTCAGCGCCAGCCAGCGGACTTCAAACGCGCCCGACACGTCGCCATACCCCGTTGCGAAGGGCTGCCCGTAGGTCAGCCAGGCGTGCGTCAGCTGCCAGAGAGCCCCCGGCAGCGCGCCCAGCCCGATCCAGACCAGCGCCCGCAACGAGGGCAGCAGCAGGAGCATCGCAGGAAAGGCCAGCAGATTGGTCGGACGCAGCAGCACCGCCACCGCGAGGGCCGCGCCGGCCACCGCGGCCCAGCCTTCGCGCTCGCGGCTCTTGAGCAGACAGCACCACGCAAGCGTCACCCAGGCCAGCGAGGGCACGTCGGAGACGGGCTGCATTCCGTTGAAGAGATAGATCGGGCCCAACCCGACCAGGCCCGCCCCCAGCCAAGCCAGGCCATGCCCCAAGCCGGACAGCCCCGCAAAAGCGTACATGAGCGCAATGCCCGCAACAAGATGCGCCAAGCTCACAGCCTGCACGGCCGCATCAGTCGGCAGCACCGTTTGCGCTGCCGCAATCATCAGGGGCAGGCCGGTCGGGTACGTCGGCGCCAGACCGTCCTCCGTCCGCGGCGAGAATCCAAGGGGCGAATACGCCCGGGCCGGCAGCTCCACGCCCGGGATCATGCGGGTCGTCGCCGTCAGGCGGCCCTCCCCCAGCAGCTTGGCCAGATTGAGATAGCCCGAGGCGTCCGCCCCGCCCGGGACCGGATCGAGCGAAGGGAGGATCACGACCGCAGAGAGCGCCAGCGCACCCCACGGCAGCCCACGTCGCAGGCGCTCGGACTGCGCCGCCCGCCCGAGGTCCGTCACCGCGGCCGGTCTGCCCGCCCACAGCCCAACCGCCAGCAGCAGCCCGCCCAGCCCGAGCAGCGCGGGCCAGACGTCCCCCGTCTTGCCCGCGAGCCAGGTCCCGCGTCCGAGTTCGATCGGCGGCGTGAACGCGATCCAGTCTTCCGCCGAGCGATCACTCAGACGCACCGTCAGTGATCCGGTCGGCACCTCGATGTTCGTGCGCTGCCACCTCCCACGGGCGTCCAGCCTCGCCTGCAACGGACGGGCCTCGACCCCGCTCGCCGACAAGAGGCTGAGCGCCGTGCCGGGCGGATCGAAACGCCCCGCCACCGAGAACTGCAGGAGCGGAAAGGTCGTCGTGAACGCTTCGCTCCGATACTCCCCCTGGCGCGCCCCCTCGCCTTGGCCGGCCGGGGCGGCTTCCCACGAGCCGAGCACTGCCGCACCCATGGGCAGCGCCGGGAGGAGTGGTGCCGCTGAGTCGCCGATGCCTGGATCCGCCTCCGCCGCACGAAGGGTGATCGGCTCGCGCACGGATGCGGGCAGCCAGG
This sequence comes from Opitutus sp. GAS368, assembly GCA_945862035.1. Taxonomy (GTDB): domain Bacteria; phylum Verrucomicrobiota; class Verrucomicrobiia; order Opitutales; family Opitutaceae; genus CAMAXB01. The sequence continues at coordinate 5,720 of CAMAXB010000108.1, read as the reverse complement.
GCGCGAAGCGAGGATCCGCCAAGCGGGGCGCCACGCGCGCCCACTCCGCAGGTTGGAGGCCGAGCGTTTCCTGCCAGGATTCAAGTTGTCCGGTCATCAGCGCCCGTCGGCTTTCGCGCGCCCGCTCCTGCCCGAGGCGCGTCGTCTCCTCCCGCGGCAGAGTCGCCTCGGATACGGTCGCCGCTCCGAACGCCACCGCAAGGGTCCAGAGTCCTGCGGCCACCCCAAATCCTGTCGCGCTCCGATTTTCGTTCTGCGCGAGTGCACGGAGCCCGAGGGCAGCCGCCACGGCCACCAGCAGCGGCCAGACGCCGCTCAAATCCGGACTTAACCCCAGAAATGCGAGCGCCCAGAGCCCGAGGCGCAGTGACGCTTCCTCGCCATCTGCCGGAACCGGCGGCCGCCGCCATTGCCGGACGACGCCCCACGCCAGCGCGGCCAGCACGCTGATCGTGAGGATCCAGGGCAACTGCGCTCCACCACCGGACAGCACGTCGTGCAACGATTTACCTTCCGCGGACGCGACCAGCGCGCGCACCGTCCCCGCGGCCAGCAACGCGGCGTTCCACGCCAGCCATGGACTTCCGCCTTGAACGAGCTCGCCTGCCTTCCACAGCCGCCCGCGCCGCGCCCGCAGCAGGATCACCCCGACGACCGCCAGCCCTGCCGTGGAAAGCGCCACCGCCACGCCACCCGCGATCGCCGCCTGCCATCGGCCACGTCGGGAGTCGGATGCAGTCAGGCTAACGAGCGACGCCAGCACCACCGCCGAGGCCAGCGGTGCACCGGGAGCGGTTATCCCGGCCAGCGCCCCCGGACTCAGGGCCAGCGCCAGACTACTGCCGCTCACCGCTAGCGCCGCGGCGGGGCGCAGTTCCCGCAGCAGCCAGCCCAGCGCAATCCACCAGGCCAGCGCCTGGAACACGATCCCGACCATCAGGGCCAGCCGTGGATCCCACTGGCCGTTGGCCAGCAAAAGACCGACCTTGATGCCGGCCTCACCCGCGTGCGGCTCGTGCATGAGCCAGCTGAGCGGCGCCCAAGTCCCGGCATCGCGATCAAGCCAGCGCGGGAACACGCCCGCGGCATCCGCGAGCCAGTCCGCGCCGGTCGGTGCATCGGTCCCGCGGGCGCCGACCTGACGAAACCCGAGCGCCGCCAACGTGACCGCGCTGCCCGCCGCGAGCAACGGGCGCCACGCCGTCTCCAGCCAGCCCGAGCGTTCGTCCGGCGCGCGCATGGACATCCCCGCAGGTCAGTCCTGAACTTTGCGCGTGAGCAGGCCGCGCCCTCGCATCCAGTCCTCAGCGCGGTCAATCCAGACGGAGGTCTGCCCAAACTCCTTGCGCATGCCAAAGCCGTGCGGCCCCTTCTCGAAAAGATGCACCTCCGTCGGGACCCCGGCCGCGCGGAGGGCGCGGTAAAAGAGCAGGCTATTCTCGATCGGGACGGAAACGTCTTCCTGGGTGTGAACGATAAAGGTGGGCGGGGTTGCAGGTGTCACGCGGGACTCCAGCGACAGGGCGGCCACTTGCGCGGCCGTGGCGTTCTCGCCGAGCAGCGCCCGCCGGGAGCCGGCGTGGGCGTAGGGATCGTGAAGTGTGATCACCGGATACATCAGCAGCAGGAAATCCGGCCGCGCGCTGACGGCATCGAGCGCCGCGCCGGTCCGGCCCTCCGGCGAGTCAAAGAGCGTGCCGGCGGCAGCGGCGAGATGCCCGCCGGCCGAAAAGCCGATCACCCCAATGCGGTCCGGCTGCACGGAAAGGTCCGCCGCCTGCGAGCGGACCTGCCGCACGGCCCGGAGCACATCGCGCAGGGGCGCGGGGTGGCCGTATTCAACCATTCGGTACTTAAGGACGAAGGCGGTCACGCCGATCGAGTTCAGCCAGTCGGCGACCTGGGAGCCCTCGTTCTCCATCGACAGCCGCAGGTAGCCGCCACCCGGGCAGATGATCACCGCCGCACCCGTGGCCTGGTCGGCTGGCGCCGGATAGACGGTGAGGGACGGCTGGTGGACATTGGAGGCCCGCGCATTCTCCCACTTCTCGGGCGAGGCATCCGCCCGCAGCCCCGGCACGCCCTCCGGCCAGAGGGGCATGACCGTCGGGTCCGCTCCGGAGGCGAGCCAGGGAGCGAGGAAGATAAGCGAAAGGGCCTGCAACAGACGCACGTCGGTATGGCTCATGAAAAGGTGGACGAGGACCTACCCGATAACCCACCTCCCGCCAACGCATTTTCGGTCTGGCTGAAGCGCGGCAACCGCCGATCGATTCCTCCAGCCGGTTCGCGCAGAGCCGCAGAGGATTCACCCACCCGGGAAGCGGAGAGATCCTCCGGAAACCGAGGTCTTGAGTCTCCGCCCTCCCGTCCGTCCCGGCCGCAATTTGCAAAAGTAAGAAGGGTGGATCGGTACCGGGCTAGAAGCACGCAAGAACACGGCGCCCATCCGCCCCGAGCCTTTGGAACAGAGAAAGTGAGCAGGAGTGATGAGGAGGAAACTCGATCTTCAGGGGATCGGATTCGTGCGGTGAGGGTAGGCGTGCAATCCAAAAGAAACGAACGCGTTAAGCTACGCGACGCATGTCGGCATGGAGCCGACTCGTCGGTTGATCGAGAATATCGGCGGTTTCACCGACTTTCTTTTGATTAACATATTTTTATCAGTCCCATGTGCCGTTACGTAAACTTCACAGTCTGACGCGTCGTTTACGATTCTTTCCGGGCTTGGCCGCTTCCGGAATGTGCCCAGTCATCCCACTGAGTTCACTTCCTTCGTTCCCGTTGCGGTCAGCAAAATAACCACCGCCAGCTCCCCGCAACATGAACCTTATCCCTCGCCAACACATCCCGGCCAGCCTTGTACTGGCTTGCCTTCTGCTCTCGCCGAATTGGCTCGGAGCCGCAGCAGCATCAGACTCGGCGACCCACAACGTCACGATCACCGTGAGTGAAGTCGCGGAGCTGGCGATCGTGGGCGCGGACGTATCTTTCACGGTGGGTGCAACGCCACCGACGGCCGGCGCCGAGCCCGCGATCACCGCCACCAACGCGAGCGCCAAGTACCTGCAGTACACCTCTCTGGTCCCATCCGCTCAGACCCGAAAGATTACGGTCTCTCGCTCCAATGACCTGCCCGCCGGTCTCACTCTCCAGCTGCAGGTCACCTTGCCCGGTGCCAACAAGAGGGGCGCGACGGGCTCCGCTGGAGCTTTCAGCGCCGCAACCGCTCTTACCGCGATCACAGGCACCGCGACCCAGGAAGCCGTCACGGCGATCGGCAGCGGCTGGACGGGAACCGCTGGGACCGATGGCGCGAATCTGACCTACTCCCTCATATTTACAGCTGGCGACAATAGTTTCGTCACGTCCAACGACCCGGTGGTGGTCACCTACACGCTGACGACCAGTGCATGATCGGCACGTCCGACCACCCCGCTGACCGGGCCCCCTTCGATCCTTGCGCGCGCATGCTAACCGGAGTGCTCGCCCGTCGCGGCCCGGCCCGGATCCTGGGGCTGTGGGCCGGGCTGGCCCTGCTCGTTAGCCCGGCCGGAGCGGGCGTGAGCGTGGTGGGTAGCCTGGTGCGGGAGTTCACCTTAGCCCCGGGCGGAGAAGCCCAAGGCCGGGTGCTGGTGCGCAACCACAGCGACCAGCCCCAGGTGGTGCGGGCCTACCTCACTGACTTCGATCCGCGAGCCGGCGGACAGGGTTTCCCTGAGGCCGGCACGGAAGTCCGCAGCAATAGCGGCTGGCTCTTTCTCCTGCCGGCCGAGCAAGTGCTGCCGCCGCGGACCACGGGCAGCGTCAGCGTTGTGCTGCGCGTGCCCGAGGCAGCCGGGATGTCCGGCACCTACTGGTCGATGCTCATGATCGAGGGCGTTTCGCCTGATGAACTGGCCCCGCCCGCGACCGAAGAGGGCCGGGCGCGGGTCACCGTGCGCGAGCGCTTCCGCACCGGCGTGCGCCTCACCACCCACGTGACGGGGGGCGCGGCCGCGGCGGTGAGCCCGAGCGTGCGCTTCGCCGAACGGGAACTGCTCACCACCGCCGAAGGGGCCGCCCTGCGCCTGCGCCTGGAAAACGATGGGACCGTAGGCGTTCAGCTGCGACTTTGGGTCGAGGTGTTTGATCACGAGGGCTACTCCTTGGGCCGCTACAGCCCGCAGATGGCCACGATGACCCTGCTGCCCGGCGGCAGCGGCGAGCGGCACGTGTCGCTGGCCGACCTCCCCCCCGGCACCTACGACTGCCTGGTGATCGCCGACAATGAGGACCAAAACGTCTTCGGGGCCCGGTATCAGATCGAAATCGCCCCTCCCGCTCCTCCCGCACCCGCCCTCCCATGAAGACCCCGCCCACCTTGGCTGAAGTCTGGGCCGAATCTCACCACGGGCCTTTCGATCCCGCGCGCCGCGCCTTCTTCCCGCGAGCCCTGCGAGCCGGTGGCGCGCTTTTCCCCTCCGACGCGGCGTTGTCCGGTTCGACTGCCTGAATCGTGCCCACCGTCTCCTTAACTTTCACTCCGTCATGCCCCGCTCGCCCTCCGGCCGCGAGGGCCCCCGTTCTCCTCTCTTGGCTCGTATTCTCCCCCATCACCTTTCCCTCGGTCGCTTGCTTCTGCTCGGCCTGGGGCTGCTCACCGCCGCCCGGGCCGAGCCTGAGCTGCGCTCGCTCGCGCCCGTGTTGGCCGAGGTGGAGGCAGGCGACATCCTCACCCTGCCCTTCCGCGTGAGCGAGCGCGGCGAGGACCGTACCCTCTACCGCGAAACCCTCGACCTGCCCCCCGGGTGGCTCCCGGTCATGCCCCTCGGCGAATTCTCTCTGCCGCCCGGCGCGGGGCAGACCCGCCTCGTGGCGGTGCAGGCTGGCCCGGCCACCCCGGCCGGCGAGTACCTCCTGCGCTACACCCTGAGCGGGGTCGATGATCCTAGCCGGCGGGCCGAGGCGGTGGCCCGGGTGCGCCTGCAGCCGCGGGGCGAATTGCAGCTCACCCCCATCGGGGCCCTGCCGGCCCGGGCCGTGGCCGGCGAGCGCACCGAGCTGGGCGCCCGCGTCTTCAACGCCGGCAACGTGCCCCTAGCGGTCGAATTAGAGGCCCGCTTCGATGTCGATGCCCTGGTGCTCTTCACCCCCGATCGCCTCCAACTCGGCCCCGGCGAGAGCGCCCTCGTGCGCCTCAGCCTCCAGCCCGCCCCCCAGCTCACCCGCCTGCAAAACCGCACCCTGCGGGTCGAGGCCCGCGCCGCACCCGGGCCGGGGGCTGAACTCCTCGTCGCCCGCTTTCACGTGCCCATCGAGCTCGTCCCCCGGGAGGCCGGGGAAGACCCCTGGCGGCGTTTCCCCCTTGAACTCACGACCGAGTTCGGCGGCAACGACCTGGACCAGGCCGTCCAGTTCACCCTGAGCGGCCGGGGCCACCTCGACGACGCCCGGCGCCACGGCCTGCAGGTCTTCGCCCGCGCCCCCGACCGCACCGGGCGCTCCGCCCTCGGCGGGCGCGACGAGTACTGGCTGCGCTACGAACACCCCTCTTTCGCCGTGAGCGCCGGCGACCGCGCCTTCAGCCTCTCGGAACTGACCAACCAGTCCCGCTACGGCCGGGGAATCGGCGTGGAGGTCACCCCCCCGGACTGGGCCTGGGCGGGCGGCATTTTCTACGTCGAGGACCGGTTTCTGCCCACCTCCCGCCAGGACTACGGCAGCTGGCTGGCCTGGCA
>CAMAXB010000107.1 GCA_945862035.1 Opitutus sp. GAS368 | reverse complement strand
AGTGTCAATGGAATGGCAACAGGTGGAAGCCTAAAAATCGTAAGTCATTGCAGGAGAGGTGGCAGAGTGGTCTATCGCGATGGTCTTGAAAACCATTGGGCCGAAAGGTCCCGGGGGTTCGAATCCCTCCCTCTCCGCCATTTATCACTGAAAGTTCTTCGAGCACGTCGGGACAGTCTTTGCGAAAAGAGTGTCGCAGGTGGAGGGATGAGAACCCTTGGGGTTCGGCGGAGCAGGGCCCCGACACCTGTCGGGGAGTGCGCAGCACTGCCGCGGATGCGGCACCAATCCCTCCCTCTCCGCCATTTATCGCTGAAAGTTTTTCGAGCACGTCGGGACAGTCTTTGCGAAAAGAGTGTCCCAGTCGGAGGGATGAGAACCCGGCTCCGGACCTGCGGTCGCGGGAGGAACCTAGCGCCCGGCCACTGCCACGGTGGATGCGATATGCTGCCGGTAGTCCTTGATCCGGTGAAAGGTCAGGAAATTGGAGTTGTGCTGATTGTACGCGCCGCCGACGCCGTCCTCATAGGCGGTGCGAGACACGACAATCAGGTCGTCACCCTCGAAGAGCCAGTCGAGGTACTGGAAACCGTGGGCCGTCAGATCAGGATGATGAAGGGCCGTATAATGCGGGGTCCACGTGCGCAGGTCGGTCGAGGACATGAGCACAGCCGCGTTGCGGATCCGCTCGACATTGCCCCCGGCGTGCTGGGGCAGGATGGCGTTGGCGAGCGTCCAGTAGCGGCCATCGGTCGGATCGCGCCGGATCACGAATTTTTTGCAGCCGCCCGGGAAGTCGATGAAATCGCGTTCAGGATCGAACGTGGCCGTTTGGCCATCCGCTGAGATGCGGACGAGGGAGGCCTTTTCCGGGACATCGCGGAAATCGGTGCGCAGGATGTTCACGATCTGGCCATCCGGCGCGACGACGGCATTGCCCTCGAGCCAGCCCCCGAATCGGCCGCCCAGATAGGACGGGTCGTGGCCCAGCGCGTTGGACGCGGTCCAGCTCGATGCCTTCAGCAAGTCGGCGTCGACCGGGGCGGACAGCATGAAGGCGCGGAACATGCGGCCCCAGCTTTCGCCACCCTTTTCGTCCTCCATGGCGCGCCAGATCCGGCCGTTGTGAATCACGATGGGCATCGGCGCGGTGTGATAGGAGATATCGGGGAAAAGCAGCCCGCTGTCGGGTCCCTTGGGTTCGGTCCAAGTCCGTCCGCCGTCGAGCGAGCGGCGGATGGTCGCATGGCCTGAGCGATGGGACGCCGTCGTGCCCATCATGTAGACGGCTCCCTGATGCTCAAAGAGGTTGGCCCAGAACTGGCCCTCGACGCGGCTGATCAATTCCCACGTCTCACCCCGGTTGGTGGAGCGGTACACCTTGGTCACGGCGTTCGTCTTCTCCGTGCTGCTCGGTCCGAACTCATCATGCTTTGCGAGGTAGCTGCCGTCGGAGAGCTTGGCGATACCTGCCGATCCGAGGTACACCCGGGTCGATTTAGGGCTATGCGCGATCACCACCCCCGGCACGCGGTCGAATGCGGGGACGGGCTCCGTTGCGGCCGCCGCACACCGGCTGACCATCGTGAGAAGGAGCGCGGAGAGAACGAGGCAGGGGCGGAGGAGGCGCATGACGGGGAGGGGTTGGAAAGCACGGCTGACCGGAGGATGAGCGGACCGGCCCTAAGCCGGTCGTGAATGAATTGGTCAGCCTTTCGGCGCCCGGACACAAGGTCCGAGGATCAAACGTCGAGTGCGCGCAAGCCCTGCGGCACGACGGCGTGGGCCAAGCGAACGGGAAGCGCGGGTTGGGCCTGCCTTTGAGATACCCGGAGGGAGTCCGGGTATTTCAGAAGCGGACGCTCAAGCGGCCTGTTCAGGCGAGCGCTGCGCAGGATTCTTCCAAGCGTGGTCGGGAAACTCACCGACCGTGATTAGCTCGCGCGCGAGCTCCTCGGCATCACAGGAGCGCTGTCGGGCCATGGCTCTGACCGTGTCGGCAACGTCCGGCAAAAGGAGGTCCAAGTACTGGGGCCGTTTGAACGTGGGGTCTTGGGGCATGAGGGGACTAGAATGATGGGGCCAAAAACGGCAAGGGATGAACGCCACTCTCTCTCAACTACTTAGGCAACTTCTGATCTCGATTAGGCCGTGTGGTGCCCCGAGAGGGGCGTCCCCTATGAATGTAACTCATTGTTCCGCAGAGATAAGTTGGCTCGACTGAGCCGACCCCGTGCGCGGATTGGACTAGGCAGTTTGAGGCGCCGCTGCCGTCCTGTGGACCGCTGCCTTGGCGGGGTCGCGGCTACTCGCGCTTCTTGCCGTAGAAGAATGCGAGCCAGACGCCGAGGGCGAGGATCAGCACGAGCCACCAGAAAACGCGGAGTTGACGGGCGGCCAGTTCGAACACGGCGAGGATGCGGGGAAAGGCGATGGTGGCGCCGACGAGAATGGCCAGCGCGACCGCTAGAAGAACGGCGTTGCGGGCGCGCGGAGTCATCATCGTGGGGCGAACGAAGGGCGATGACTCCGGAGAACGCCGCTGTGCGGGAACAACGCGCAGGGCGAGAGGCCCGTGGGAGCGCTCGTCTGGCGCCGGCTTCACCGGCGGACGGGTGCCGCCGGGGCGCCGGAGGTGGGAATTCCGAGGGGCAGCAGGATATTGGCGCCGCCGCCCTCGCCGGCGCCGCCGCCGATGACCATGGGGGCTTTGCCGTCCCACTTCTCGACGATCTGCAGCTGGATCAGTCCTGGGTTGTCACGGATGGCTTCGGCGCGGATGCGAATGGCTTCGGCCTCACCCTTGGCGCGAATGATTGCGGTGTCGGCCTCGATCTGGGTCTTCTGCTGGGTAAAGCGGGCCTTTGCGGCTTCCTGCTCCTGTACCATCTTCGATTCGATCGCCGCCTCGAGCTCGGTCGAGAGGGTGATGTTCTCCAGAACAATGTCCTCGATGATCAGAATGTTGCCGACCTTCAGGCGGGTCGCCAAGAGCGCTGCGGTCTTGATGTCCTCGCGCCTTTTCACGACCTGCTCCGCGCTCTGCAGCGCCGTGACTTCCTTCAGTGCCTCCTGAATGCGCGGCGCGATCAGGGTGTCGAACGGGTCGCCGGCATATTCCTTGTAAATGCTGACAACAGAGGCTTCGGGAATGCGGTAGAGGACGCGCAGCTTGACGTCGATCTGCTGCAGATCTGCCGAGTAGCACTGGGCCGGCAGATCCCGGGTCAATTGGCGGACCGGGATGGCGACGATGTGCGAAACGAAGGGGACCTTGGTGCCGAAGCCCTCGGGCTTGAAGTCATCACTCACTTTGCCAAGGGTCACCTCAATGCCGCGGAAACCGGGATCGACGACATAGGTCGCTTGGGCGGCGCCCAGGACGAGAAAGATGACAAGGATCGCGGAACCGATCAGGCGGGCAACGGAATTACTGTTCATGGGTGTGTTTTGAGGACCGCAACCCCACCGGCGCAAGGGTATTCAGCGCACCCGGCGTTACACGCGACGCTCCCGTTTGGAGTAAGGGCGGCTCGAGGCCGTTCCGCGGCCCGACGTCAATGCACCCGACGCTCAAAGCGCAGGTCGTACACACGTTCCTGCTGCACGCTCAACTGGGTCGCGAAGCCCGGGTTGTCGCGGATGAATCGGACGCGGCCGAGTCCCGGGGCGGTGAAGGTGTCGGCCGCGACAGGTGTCAGCACAATCCGGGTGGCTGGGCGACGGAGGGCGATGAGCCGGCCCTCCTCGATCGTGATGCGCAGCACCAGCTCGACGTCGGGCGAAAAATATTCTCCGGCGAGGGGGGCGAGTTCCTCGGCCGTCGGTGTTGGCGCGGGGGGAGGCGGCTCGGGCGCGGCCGGGACGGGAACGGGCCCGACTGCATCGCCGAGAAACACGTCCGCGACCTGACGACCGAGGGCGCCCGGGTTGACGTTGCCGGCGTTGGCCAGCAGCGCGATGCCCAAGCTCTGCACGGGGTAGCGGCCAAGGAATGCGCGGTACCCTGACGTGGAACCGGTGTGGGCGATCTCCGGGACGTGGCGATGGGTGCTAACCGTCAGGCCGGAAGCGTAGTCGATCCGGCTGCCGTCGTTAAGGATGCCGTTGCGCTGCATCTCCTCGGTGAAGCCGGGGGCGCCGATCCGTTGGGTGGCGAGCGCCTCGTTCCACGTGATCAGATCGCGCACGGTCGTGATGAGTCCGCCGTTGCCGTGGACATCCTCGATCGGCTGGTCGATGGCGTAGCTGCCGTCACTGCGCGGCGAATACGCAGTGGCCCGATGCTTGACGATGCGCGTGTGGTCATCGCGCCACTCGGTGTGCTCGAGCCCGAGGGGCTCGAACAGCTGTGCCCGGCAGAATGCGGCGAAGGGCAGGCCGCTCACCCGCGCGACGATGATCGCGAGGAGGTTGTAGCCGGAGTTGGTGTAAGCGTAGCGATCCCCCGGCGTGTAGTTCAGACCGCGCTGGCGGCGGAGGATGTCAATGACGTGGTCCTGCGTGTGGCTGCGACGCTCCCGGGGCCAGCCGGCAATCGCGGCGAGGCTGCCCCAATCGCGGAGGCCACTGGTGTGATTAAGCAGGTGGCGGAGCGTGATGGGGGTGCCGTAGTCTGGAATTTCCGGGATGTGTTTTCGTACGTCGTCCGTGAGGGCCAGCTTGCCCTGCTGCGCGAGCAGAATGATGGCCGCGGCGGTGAACTGCTTCGAGACAGATCCTGACTCGAAGCGCGTATGTTCGGTATTGGGCAGATCATGCTCAATTTCCGCTTGGCCGTAGGCGCGCGTGAGTACGACCTGCCCGTTTTGGCTCACTGCAATCACTACACCAGGCGCGTCTGGCGCGGTCCATTTCGCGAAGATCGCGTCGATTTTTGAAACAAGCTCCCCGGGCACCTGGGCCAAGGTCGACGCGGCCGGGACAAGGAGGAGCAGGAACCCGGCGAGACGGGCGAGAAATAATCGGTTCATCGAGTGGACAACGGCTGCCATCCAAACGAGCTTTTTTCCGATTTGCACGGCTTGATGCGGGGTGGAGAAGGATCGATTGGATGCGAGAATTCGAGCCCGGCCAGCTGGAAACGAGGGAACGATCACCGAAGGGTGCGGCGGGGCGGGGGGATCGCGGGGAGGGAGCCGACTCTCGCGGTAAGAAGCGATTCGAGCATCGACATAATTGATGCAAGGGAATTGCGTAGCGATATGAACAAGAAGCCCTCACTGCGAAAAGATGGATCCGGCATCGTGGAGGAAGTTCTTGGGGTGGAGGGGCCCTATTCGTTCCCGGAGAAGCTCTTTCAGCGGATCTGGGCGCGCCGGGAGTTCGACGCGCGGGATGCCCGAACGGCAGACGGCCGCCGGATGAAGATTGTCCATCCCGGCCTTTGGAATCATCTCGGAGGACCGGACTTCCGTGAGGCGATGATCGAGATTGAGGGCGAGTTGCGAACGGGGGACGTGGAACTCCACCTGCGGGTGCAGGACTGGGCGGCGCATGCCCATTCCAGCGACCCGGCCTACGCCAAGGTGGTCCTGCACGTCGTCCTCTTCCCGCCTGGCGCCGTCAGCACCGCCGGTTTCGGAGGGAAGTCGATCCCGGTCTTTGTCCTTCTGCCCCGCCTCTTCCATGATCTGGAAGAGTATGCCTCGAACGCGGCGATCGAGAGCTTGGCGAACCGGCCCGCATTCCGCCTGATCGAGGAACTCGCTTCAATCCCGCGGGAACAGATTCGCGAGCAGTTCCAACGTCACGCGGAAACCCGCTGGGCTGAAAAAGTTCGTTTCGCTTCTATGCGGATTGTGAAATTGGGCTGGGTTGAGGCCTGTCACCACTGTCTTCTGGAAATCTTTGGCTATCGTTACAACCGGGCGCCCATGCTGCGCCTCGCATCATGTTACCCCTTGCGGCAGTGGAGTTCCGGGGAGTTTGTGATCGAGCAGGGGCTTCTGGCCGAGCGGTCTGGATGGAGCCTGCAGGGCGTGCGTCCAGCCAACCGGCCGCAGGTTCGCCTTCAGCAGTATGCGGCATGGGCCCGGAGCCTTCCGGATTGGCCCCACCGACTTCGGAATGCGCGGGGGTTCGGGGCGGTCGGCGGGGGGGCTTGGCCGACGAGCGGGGTAACTGACACCGCGTTGATTCGCAGAGAAAGCGACTTTTCGTCGCTAAGAGAGTGGTGGCGGACAGAAATCTGCGGAGGGGTGGTGGGGGGGACGCGATTGGACTCGATGATTTGCGACGGTTTCTTGCCTCTATTAGCGGCGGTAGATCCGTCGGGCGGCAGGGTTTGGGGCGAATATTGGACGCACTGGTATCCGGGGGATCTGCCGGAGCTAGTCCGGCCCGGGTTGCGTGACCTCGGTCTCGTGCGTGGTGGCCGCCAACCGTTGACTCAGGGTCTGGCTCAAGGGCTGTTGGGATGGCTGATCGAGCGCGAGCGCCGGAGGTGACGGGGTGGCCCCTTCGAGGGTAAACCGGGGGCGCGGGGCTTGACATGCCTTTACGCGGGCACCTATTTTCCACCTTCCAGTTCCAGTTCACTTTCCTAGAAGTGGGCCTTCGGCCCGCTTTTTTTTTCTACACAAAACGACCTATGAGCAGCGAAATCCTATCCGTCCTCGAGTACATGGAGAAAGAAAAGGGGATCGGTCGTGCCGACATGATCGCGGCGATCGTCAATGCCATCAAAGCTGCGGCCTTGAAGGGAGTTAACTCGGGTCAGGAGCTGAAGATCGACATCAATCCGAAGAACGGCCAGCTGCACGCTTGGGCGGTGCTTAAGGTGTCGGATTCGGTCAGTGATCCGCGGACGCAAATTCACATCGAAAAGGCTCAGGCGCTGAAGCCTGGGGCACAATTGGGCGACCTGATCGAAAAGGAGATCGACCCGGCTTTCCTTGGCCGCATTGCCGCGCAGACCGCTCGTCAGGCGATCATGCAGAAGCTCCGCCAGTTCGAGAAGGACCGGATCTACGACGACTTCAAGGACATGGTCGGCAACATCGTGACGGGCACGGTTCGCCGCAAGGAGCGCAACGACATCTACATTGATCTCGGAAAAGCCGAAGCTGTGTTGGGCGGCAAGGAGCAGGTCCCTGGGGAGGAATACCAACCCGGCGACCGCGTTCGCTGCCTGCTGCTGGCGATCGAGAGCACGCCCCGCGGCCCCGAGCTGATTCTCAGCCGCGCCAGTCCCAAGTTTGTTCGCCGGCTCTTCGAGGTCGAGGTCACGGAAATCGCGGACGGAACGGTCCGCATCGAGGCCTTCGCCCGCGAGCCGGGTTACCGGACCAAGATGGCGGTCATCTCGACCGACCCCAAGGTTGATCCGGTGGGAGCCTGCGTCGGCGCCCGTGGCGCTCGCGTCAAGACGATCGTGCGTGAACTCAATGGTGAGAAGATCGACATCATCAATTACTTTGCCGACCCGAAGCAGATGATCATGGAGGCGCTGAAGCCCGCTGTTCCGCGCGAAATCATCCTCGATGACAAGAGCCGCCGGATTTTGCTCCGCGTCGCCAATGAGGACTTGGCCATCGCAATCGGTCGCAAGGGACAGAATGCCCGCCTGACCTCCCGTCTGATTGGTTGGAAGATCGACATCGAGGAGTACAAGGCCGTCACGGTCGATGTGCAGGATGAGGCGACCAAGAAGCTCGCCAGCAGCCTGGGTATCGACGCGGCGTTGGCAAAACGCCTGATCACCGCTGGCTTTGTTTCGCTCGAGATCTTTGACGGCGTCGAGGCCGATGATCTTCAGGGCCAGGGCTTCACGGCCGAAGAAGCGGCTGACATCCTGGCGAAGGTCGCCTCCGCCCGGCGCTGATCCCTCCCGAACCTTCCCGAACCTTCCCGAGCGCCCACGATTCCGCGATTACCGCCGCCTAAAAAAGACTGATGAGCATCCGCATTCACGAACTCGCCAAGCGCCTTAACATGGACGGCAAAGACTTGCTGGCCCTGCTGAAGGAGCGAGGCTACGTCTCGGCTGACACCAAGTCGGTGTCCAGCACCCTCAGTAAAATCTACGAGGAAGAGATTGATAAGGAGTTCGCGCCCAAGCTCGCCGCCGCGGCCGCCCCGGCGGCGCCCGCACCGGGGGTGGATGCTCCGGCGCCCGCGGCCGGGCCCGGCGCGGCCCCTCAGGTCAAGCTCCCGCCCGGTGTCTTCGTGAAGTCCAAGGACGACATCACCCGTGAACGCGAAGAGCAGGCCAAGGCCAAAGCCGCCGCCGCCACTTCGGTGTCCGCCCCGCCTGCGCCTCCCGTCCGCCCCGCCCGCCCGAACGCGCCGCAGCCCATGCCGCCGCGCCCGGTCTCGGCCCCGACCATTCCGCAGAAGCCGGCCTCCTCGATGCCCACGCCGGCCTACGCTGCCCGGCCCGCCCCGCTGGCGCCGCCTCCCGCCGGGCGAACCTTTTCTGCTCCAGCGCCGCTGCCGCCGCTGGTGGCAGCCAAGGCTCCCACGCCGCCGCCGGCTCCGCCGACGATGGCCCAGCAGATGACCGCCTCGGTCCCTAAGCCGCCGCCGGCGATTGCCTCCGCGCCCTCGACACCCGTGCTGCCACCCACGACCGCGCCATCAATCGTCGTTATCCAGCAGGGCGATGTGAAGGTCGTGCAGATGAAGCCGCCGGTGATCGTCCGCGACTTCGCTGTGGCTCTCGGCCTCAAGCCCTTCAAACTCATTTCTGAGCTGATGGAGATGGGGATCTTCTCCTCCATGAACGCGACGATCGACGAGGCTGTTGCCGTCAAGGTCGCCGAAAAGCATGGCGTGATGCTCGAGGTCAAGCATCGCGGCGATGCGGCCACGGTCCAGGCCGCAAAGGAGAAACAGAAGGCCGACAAGGACAAGCCGGTCGAGGACGAATCCAAGTTCCTCGAGCTCCGTCCGCCCGTCGTCTGCATCCTTGGTCACGTTGACCACGGCAAGACCTCGCTGCTCGACGCGATCCGCAAGGCCGACGTCGCCGCCGGAGAAGCCGGCGGAATCACGCAGCACATCGGCGCGTACCAGATCGAATTCAACGGTCGCAAGATCACCTTCCTCGACACCCCCGGCCACGCCGCCTTTTCCAAGATGCGCGCCCGCGGGGCCGATGTCACGGACGTCGCCGTCCTCGTGGTTGCAGCGGATGACGGGTTCATGCCGCAGACGGATGAGGCGCTGAAGCATGCGCAAAACGCGGACGTCACCCTGCTCGTCGCCGTCAACAAGATGGACGTCAAGGGTGCAAACATCGACCAGGTCAAGTCGCAGATGCAGCAGCGCAACATTGCACCGGAAGACTGGGGTGGCGAGACGGTCACGGTGCCGGTTTCCGCGATCAAGGGCACCGGGATCAACGAGCTGCTTGAGATGATTCTCCTCCAGGCCGACGTGCTTGAGCTCAAGGCTAATCCGAAGGCGGAAGGCAGCGGCGTCATCATCGAATCCGAGGTCGAAGTCGGCCGCGGCGCGCTGGCCACCGTGATTGTCCAGCGTGGAACGCTCCGCGTGGGTGATGCCATCGTGTGCGGTGAGCAGTGGGCGA
>CAMAXB010000106.1 GCA_945862035.1 Opitutus sp. GAS368 | reverse complement strand
CCCCACCCATCGCCGTGAAGCAGCGGCTGATTTGCAGAGCCCAATCCGAGGAGGACTCGACCGCCGTGCGGCGAAGGGTCGGGGCGAAGCCGATGCCACCCGTACCGATGTCGATCACCGCGGAAAGGGAGGTGTTGCCCACCAGGACTGCATCCGATCCGTGGATCAGGACAAGGGCACCCAGCTTGCGCACCGAGCCCAGAGAGCCGCCCAGCGTTTAACTACCGCCGATTGGTGGAGTTGGCGTTGGTATTGCCCGGATTTCCGTTGCCCGCGAGGAACGGCAAGCGCCAGCGCCCAAATCCGAGGAGTTTTATCTTCAAGCCCGTGCCGCCGATTTCTCTTTGGCCGGAGTTGGTGACGGGAGCGGAGCCGGTGGCTGCTGGTTCCAAGGGCGCCTTGGCCCCCGACAACCTCGGGATTCTCCACTTCTCTTTAACAGAAAACTCACACCCCTGATCACGATTAAAGCGGTTTCAGCAAAACGGTAGCCGGAACCGACGTGCCCGAGGCACGCTACGCCGGAGACGAGCCGGGTGGAGCAAGGCGCGCGCTTCGTGCCCACCTTCCGTTTGGCTGCATTTTCATTTGAACTACTCTGGCCCTTCGTTGAGCACTTTCCGTTAATTCCCTACGGTTTTCCATTCGCTATGCCTTCAAGTCCACTTCGCACCGGGATCGTGATTCTCGCCGCCGGCGCCTCGCGCCGGATGGGCAGGCCGAAGCAACTGCTCCCCCTCGGCGAGACCACTTTGCTTGAGCATGCCGTTGATGCCGCGCTGAACTCGACCGCCTGGCCCGTCATCGTGGTGCTCGGCGCGCAGGCCGCTGAGATTCGTCCCCTGCTGGCCCGTCGACCGGTCCTCATGGCAGAGAATCCGACGTGGTCGGAAGGGATGGCCTCCTCCCTGCGGGCGGGCCTGACACTCATGAACGCCTTCTCGATCCGAGTGGATGCGGTGCTGTTCGCTCTCTGCGACCAGCCGGCTTTCTCCGCGGACCTTGTCCAGCGCTTCATCGCAACGCAGCAGGCCACCCAACGCAGCGTGGTCGCCGCCCGCTACTCCGGAAACCTCGGTGCGCCCGCGTTGTTCACCCGCCCCCACTTCGCGGCGCTCAGCGCGCTCGTCGGGGATGAAGGTGCCCGCAAGCTGATTGCGCAGCTCCCCGCCGGAGAGGTTGAGGCGATCGATCTTCCGGAACTTGCCCACGATCTGGATACGCCGGAGGACTACGCGAACTACCGCGGCGTGAGCGCCCAGCCCGCACCCGCTCCCGCTCCGTTCAAAGCAACGCCTTGAGTCCGCGCGCCTTTTCCAAGGCCGCGTCAGCGGAGGGCCCCGTGACGGTGAAGTGACCCATCTTCCGGCCCACTTTGGGTTCGCTCTTCCCGTAGAGGTGGAGCTTGGCCAACGGCTCGGCCAGCAATGTGGACCAGTTGGGCTCCGTTCGCCCGTTGGCCGAGCGGTGCCAGACATCACCCAGGATATTGACCATGACAACGGCCGGAGCCGTCAGCCCGGTACCGCCCAACGGCAGCCCGACGATCGCACGCACGTGCTGCTCGAACTGCGTCGTGACGCAGGCATCCAGCGTCCAGTGGCCGGAATTATGCGGCCGCGGGGCGAGTTCATTGACGAGCAGTTCATTGCGATCCGTTAGGAACAACTCGATCGCGAGCAGGCCCACGAGGCCGATCTTCTCCGCAATCGCCACACCCAACCGCTCCGCCTCCCCGCGGACCGCTGCCGAAACCCGCGCGGGCACAATCGAGAAATCGAGGATGTGCTTCGTGTGGATGTTCTCCGCGAGCGGAAAGGTCCGGGCCACGCCCGCCTCGGTCCGGGCCACAATCACCGAAAGCTCACACTTGAAGTCGATGTAGCGCTCCACGACCGCGCGCTGCTTGGAGAATGACGCCACCGCCTGGGCGAGGGTCGCCTCATCATTGACCTTCATCTGCCCCTTGCCGTCGTACCCGAAGTCCGCGGTCTTCACCACGCAGGGCAGCCCGATCTGCCGGATCGCCCCAGCCAGATCCTCCCCGACCTGCACCTCCGCGAAGGGAACGTGGGGGAATCCGTTTTTTCGCAGCCACGTTTTTTCCCGCAGGCGATTCTGGCAAGTCTCAAGCACGTTCCAGTGCGGCTTGAGCGAAGTCAGCTGCTCAATCATCCACAGCGGTTCGACCGGTACATTTTCGAATTCGTAGGTGATTGCCGCGCAGCCGCGCGCGAATTCCTGCAGCCGCTCCCGGTCCGTGTAGGGCGCATTGAACTCCTTGGCAGAAACCTCGCCGGCCGGCGAATCAGGGGCCGGCTCGTAAATGTGGACCCGGTACCCGAGCCGCTCCGCCGCGTGCGCGAACATGCGGCCAAGCTGGCCGCCACCGAGAACACCAATCGTTTTGCCAGGCTGGATCATTTGCGGAAGAGGGGCCGAGAACAGAGGGCACCGTTCTCCGGGTCAAACCCTCCGTTGCGCGCCGGCGACGATCCGCCGGCGCTCAGGGGAGCTTCGCCGCCAGGACCTTGTTCGTCTGGTTGGCCCGGAAGGCGTCGAGCGCCTTCTTAATCCGCTTGTTCCCCGCCGCCAGCACCGCGGCCGCAAACAGAGCGGCGTTGATCGCCCCCGCCTTCCCGATCGCGAACGTGGCCACCGGGACTCCGCCCGGCATTTGGACGATGGAATGCAAGGAATCCACACCCTTGAGCGCATGCGACTCGACCGGGACGCCCAGGACGGGCAGCGGGGTGAGCGCCGCCGTCATGCCCGGGAGGTGGGCGGCCCCCCCCGCGCCGGCAATAATGAGGCGCAGGCCGCGCGACTCCGCGCTCTGCGCATACTCATACATCCGCTTCGGCGTGCGGTGCGCGCTCACGACGCCCTTTTCGTAGGGCACACCCAGTGCGTCCAGCGTCTGGGCCGCATGCTGCATCGTGTCCCAGTCCGACGTGCTGCCCATGATGATTCCAACCAGTGGCTTCGCCATGGCCCCAGTGTTCACCCGCCAACCGTGCGCTGTCAGGCCTAAACCAGCGCCTCGCCTCAGGCCGCCGGCATCTTCGCGCCCAGGATCCGGGCGGGCAGGAAGACCAGCACCCGTCCAAACGCGATCCCTCCGGCGACGACCAACCCCACCAACCAGAAGGGCAGCGCCTCAAATCAGCGGCGTACCCCTTGGAACCCGGACGATCGTCGTGCCGGCAATTTTGTCGTGCCACGACTGCTTGTCCGGATCGAACGCCACCCAGATGAAGCCGAGACCGGCGATCACGAGGGAGAGGAAGCCGCCCAGGGCCCGCACCACGGCAACCGTCCAGTCGAGCGTGCGGTCATCGAGCCGCACCACCTTGAGCCCGCAAATGACGCCACCAATCGTGGTTCCCTTGAGCGCCCAGAAGGCGATGCAGTAGAGGGCATAGAATCCGAGGAAGTAATCGTCCAGATTGAGGATCCCGCTGCAAATCCCGACCAGAACAGCATCGAGAAGCGAAGCCGCAATGCGAATCCAAAAACCCGCCCGAGGGAGCGTCGAGTGTTGCGGGACCTGGCGCTCCGGCAGCGACGCGACATCCGGGGAGGCGCCCGAAAAGCCCGCCGGGGGGACGTCGCTTCCGGCCGCCGCTCCCACAAAGCCGATCCCGGCCGGTGCCGGCCCCGGACCGGCCGGCCCGCTGGCCAACGCCGGCGCCTTTTCACGCTTCATCCCAAGAATCAGGGTGGAAACAACCATGCCGAGACCGAGCGCACCGGAGCTCTTCCAGACCAAAAGGCCCACGTAGGGGATCAGGTAAAAAACCGTAAGCAGGAGCCCGCCAACAAAGGCCGCCACCACCGGCAGTTGAATGCCCAGCGGTCGCGTGAATCGTCGGCCCAGCCAGGTGATGAACGCCGCCTTCCCGAACAGCGTTCCGACGATGGCCGCAAAAAACAGGATGACCGGTCCGATGCCCGTGAACGCGAGCAGCACGGTCAGGATCGGCATGAGCAGCAGCGTGAGGAAGGCCGCCAGGATCGTGTAGCCCGGACGCTGCTCAAGCGTTTCCGCGCATTTCTCCACACCACGGCCAAAGGCAAGGGCCAGCAAAACGTAGAAGCCGAGAAACGAGAGGGCGACCCCCCAGGCCCACCCGAGGTTCTCGCCGAACCCAAGAGGACGGCCGAGCAGCAGGCAGTGCCTCAGCCAAGCGCGCAGGCCGTCCATCCGCGGCAGGTGCCCTTTGAGGAAACCCACCTCCTTTATGCCCCGGCCCACGGTCGCGCCCGGCGCCCGCTCGACGCCTCCCCCAATCGAAACCACTTCGCCGTCCACCCGGGCCCGCGGCCCCAGTTGGACGCCACCCATCACGGCGACTACATCGCCCCGCACACGACCGTTGATGGTGACATTGCCCATGACCGCCACCACCTCGCGCGCCTCGCCGTTGAGCGTGGAGTCCCCCATGATCGCCACCACCGTTTCGTCCACGGTGCCGTCGACGATCGTGTTGCCAATAATGGCAACGACTTCCTTTGCACGATCACCGGCGGCCAGAATTCCGTCGGAGCCGAAGACGACGATCCCGGCGGCGGACCGCTCTTCGGCTGTTTCCGGCTCCGCGTTGATCGCAGCCGCCGGATCGGCGGGTGGCGTTTGCGCGGGTGGCGGGTTGTCGAGCGAAAGGAACCGCTCGGGCGCCTCCGGCGCGGCAGGCTGAGCCGGTGCCTCGGCGGCAGGCGCCGGAGCGGCCGGCGTCTCCGGTGCGGTCTGGGCGCGGGACAGGGTGAGCCCGAGCGCCAGGACGGCGCTGGAAGGGAGCATGACCCAGCGGAAGGATTTCATGGGAGAGAAAGATCGAAAATGCATTAGCGGCTCTGCCAGAGGATACGGTAGGCTGCAGCCCCCAGGCCGAAGAGGGCCGCATAGAGCGCCGCGACAACCGCGAGGCCGAGGTAGATCCACGAAAGGGATACGCGGGGCAGCAGCCGCCCGCCCACGTCCACCAGCGTCGCACCCGTGGCCCGCACCTGCGCAAACCAGCCCAGGGTGGCTTCAACCGGCTGCCCCGCCGTTACACCGAAACCCGGCAAGATCGTCGCGGCGGTACCTGCCACCACCGCCGCCAGCGCGGCAGAGAACACGAAGAACGCGACCCGCACGGGCGTGGGCCAGCAGGTGTAGCTCTGACGCCACCACGGGCGGGCCTGCCGCTCGGCAATCGCCGCCAGGACGCGCTGCTCCAGCGAGGAGGGCGCGCGACGCGCGGGCAGCCCGCGCAGAGCCTGATGGAGCCGCGGCTCAATCTCTTCGGGCGTGGGTTGGTCCATGGGAATCAGGAATGAAAGTTTTCGTGGCTCGCGCCACTGCGCAGCAGCACCTGCGCCAGCGCCGCGCGACCGCGGAGGATATCGGTTTTGACCTTGGCCAGCGATACGCCGAGGCGCCGGGCAATCTCGTCGTACGGCTGGTCTTCAAAGTGATAAAGGACCAGCGGCACGCGCTGGTGTTCGGGCAGGTTCTCCAAAGCACGCTCAAGCCACGCCCGGCGCTCCACCTTGTCGACCCCCGCGAGAAAATCGCCGTCGGGGGCCGCGAACTCCACCGGCTCCGTCCCCCGCCCCTCATCGTCCCGATGCACACGCTCCGAGAAGAAGCGCCAGCGCTTCCGGTAGCGCTGCAGGTGATTAAGCGAGAGATTGGTCGTGACGGTCTTCAGCCACCCGCCCGCCGTCGGACTGGTGCACAAGTCGTCGAACCGCTCATACGCCTTCAGGAAAACTTCCTGGGAAATGTCCTCCGCCTGCGCCTCATTGCCAAGGAGCCGAACCGCGGTGGAATAAACCATGTCCTGATAGTTGCGCATGAACGTCGTGAAATCAGCCGGGGTCATCGTCCCCGTGGGATGGGTTTGCACTGGAGGATCATCTTTCATGCGCAGAACACCCGGCCCCAAGCGGAAGTTGCAGCTATCTGCATGGCAACCCGCCCGCGCCCATCAGCGGGATGAGCACAGCCCAATCCCAAGGCAAACGCAATCCGATCGCATCATTTTCAGGCTCCAGAGCTACGGTCGTCCCGAGCTGCGCGGGTGCGCTCGATCTCCGCTCGCACCTCGTCGCGGCCCAGCGCGACCCTCACGTCATGCAGCCCCCCCCAACCCGGCAATCTCCGTCGCTCGTTGCCGCGGAGTCCGCTCGGCCGGGAAATCCCGAGCCGAACTCGTCCGCCCGCCGGCACGCGCGGCCGAGCAGACTTGCCGGTGGCGCCGGCGCGCCCGCCCGCCGCCAGCAGGTCCTCGTGATGCTCCACCATCGCAGCCCGCGCAGCGAGAGAGCGTTTGGGCTTCAGCAGCACAGGGAACGCCACGGCCGCCGTGCTGCCAGCGGTTGTCCGCTTCTACTCATCCCAGGGAGCGATCCATTTTGTCACCACTCCCCGCCCGCACCCGTTCACTCCGACAGTCCTCCCCATCCGCCCGGTGCGGCCATCCTTGAGCAAATGAGGATCAGGGCCTAAAAATCGAGTGCCTTGAGCTCACCCACCGTGACGCTAAAGCGGCTCGCATAGGGAGTGACCCGTTGAAACTGGTCCCATTCCGTCTCCAGCCTACCCCCCACCCGGAAGAGCCAGGCGATGTTGACCGTGCCGGTGGCGAGGAACGACTGCGGTTGGGCCGGGTACTGCGGGTCGATCACGCCGAACTTGGCGTCTGCCTCCACGTTTTCCACGCGAGCCACGCCTACGACGCGGAAAGCCTCGGTCGTGCGGATGGCGACCCGGTCGAGTTCCCCGCGATCCTTGCTGACCTGGGCCAGCACAAAGAACTTCTCCGCCGGCAGCCGCCGGCTGGCCCCGGGCTTGATCGGCACGGAATAGACCAGGTGGGTGCGCGTCTCCTCCGCCAGGGTCGCCGCCGCCATATTCATGATGGCACCCAGCGGACGGCCGCGGCGGCGCATTTCGCGCTCGCGCGTGCGCCGCCACGAACGTTCCTCCTCCACGGTCGGCGGTCGCCCGTCGCGCAGCAGGAGTTTCCATTGCTGGTCGTCGGGGACGGACGGGTCGTGGCGCTCGACGTCGGTCCGCTCGAGCTTTCCGTCCCGGCCGAAATAGCGGGAGGTGCGGGTGGACGCCCAATAGCCTTCATCCGCCATGAGCTTCTTTAGCGCGGCCGCCAGAGGCGCCGGCGCCCCGACCAGATCATCGGCTGCCCGCGCAGCCGCGGCAAACGAGGTCAGGGTCAGCAGAGCGAGGAGGACGCCGCGGGCAATCATCACCCCGAGAATGCTCCGGCCGGACGATTTCGCAAGTCAGCCCGCCCGGCTGAGCAGGGCCACCGGGCGATCGCTGCGCTGCCGCGGCGTGACCTGCGTTGGCCGCACGGATCGCGCGTCGACCGGGAGGAGCGGGTCGGCTCGAGGACCTCGTCGTGTAAAAAAGAGGTGCCGATGGCGGGCATAAACCCTGTCATCGGCACCCTTCGCCCACGGCCGGGGCGCCTTTCGCCGTCCGCGAGGGTTACATCCGGCAGATCAGGAGCTGGCGCTCGTAGATCAGCTCCTTGGGGAGATGGTCGTGGAGATCGAGGAAGAGCTCCTCCTGGCCAAGCACCTCCGCCCGCCAGGCTTCGCGATCGAAGGCCTGCAGCTCATCAAAGCGCTCCTTCGGGAAGTCCATGCCTTCCCAATCGAGGTCCTCATAACGGGGCTGCCAGCCGATCGGCGTCTCGCGGCCGAGCGCCCGCCCGCGAGCACGGTCGGTGATCCATTTCAGCACCCGCATATTCTCGCTGAAGCCGGGCCACATGAATTTGCCCTCCTTGTCCTTGCGGAACCAGTTCACATGGAAAATGCGGGGCGTCTCGGTGAGATTGCGCGGCATCTTGATCCAGTGACGGAAATAATCGCCCATGTTGTACCCGCAGAAGGGCAGCATGGCGAACGGATCGCGGCGGACCTTGCCGATCGTGCCGGCCGCTGCCGCCGTCATCTCGGATCCCATCGTGGCGCCGGTGTAAACCCCCGCGCTCCAATTGAAGGCCTGGTACACGAGCGGCATCGTGGTCGCGCGACGGCCGCCAAAGATGAAGGCGCTGATCGGAACACCCTCCGGGTTTTCCCAATCGGGATCAATCGTGGGGCACTGCGAGGCCGGGGCGGTGAAGCGCGCATTCGGATGCGCGGCCTTGGCCCCCGTCTCCTTGGCGATCGCGGGCGTCCACTTCTTACCCTGCCAGTCGGTGCATTCGGCGGGAGGCACATCCGTCATGCCCTCCCACCACACTCCACCCTCGGGCGTCAGCGCCACATTCGTGAAAATCGTGTTCTTCGCGAGCGAAACCATGGCGTTGGGATTGGTCGTGTTCGACGTCCCCGGGGCCACGCCAAAGAAACCGGCCTCGGGATTGATCGCCCGCAAGCAGCCATTGGCGTCGGGCTTGATCCACGCAATGTCATCTCCGACCGTCCACACCTTCCAGCCCTGCTGGCTGAAGTGCGCCGGGGGAATGAGCATCGCGAAATTCGTCTTGCCGCAGGCGCTGGGGAACGCCGCCGCCACGTAGGTCTTTTCGCCCTTCGGGTTCTCGACCCCGAGAATCAGCATGTGCTCGGCCATCCAGCCCTCGTCGCGCGCCATGTTGGACGCGATGCGGAGCGCGAAGCACTTCTTACCCAGCAACGCGTTGCCACCGTAGCCGGAACCGAAGCTCCAGATCTCGCGGGTCTCCGGAAAGTGGACGATGTACTTCTCGGGATTACACGGCCATGGCACATCCTTCTGGCCCGGCTTAAGTGGGTGACCGACGGAGTGGATGCAGGGGACCACGCGCTTCTCGGCCTTGTCGATTTCCCGGTAGACCGGGAGCCCGACCCGCGCCATGATGCGCATGTTGACCACGACGTAGGGCGAGTCCGTCAGCTCGACGCCAATCTGCGAGATCGGGGAACCGACCGGTCCCATGCTGTAGGGTAGCACATACATCGTGCGCCCCTGCATGCAGCCCGCGAAGATCTCCTTTAGCTTCCGACGCATCTGGAACGGATCGACCCAGTTGTTGGTCGGGCCCGCCGTATCCTTGGAAAGGGAGCAAATGTACGTGCGGTCCTCCACCCGGGCCACGTCGCCGGCATCCGACCGCGCGTAGTAGCAGCCCGGCCACAGCTTTTCGTTCAACTTGACGAAGGTGCCGTTGGCAACCAGCTGAGCGCTCAGGGCATCCGATTCCTCCTGTGATCCGTCCACCCAATGAATTGCGGCGGGTTTGCAGAGGTCGGCCATTTTCTGCACCCAACGGAGGAGGTGCTGATTTTCACTCAGGGGTACGGACGGATTTCTCGACTTCATGGGGTACCCTATCCTCCAGCCCCCGGGAGAGTAAACCGCAAAGCCTACATCTAGATATCGTATAAACCACAAAACACATCCGTAGAATCTGGCCGAATACCGGTCTGCCTGAAGTCGTTTGCGCCAAACGGTTGCTTCCCCTTTCCCTCACTTTGCAGCCGGCTCAATGTGAACCATCACATCCGTGATGCGGAGCGGCGAGCGCAGCAGCGCATGCTTCACC
>CAMAXB010000105.1 GCA_945862035.1 Opitutus sp. GAS368 | reverse complement strand
GCGATCTACCGCGCGATGACGCCCCGGCAGCGGCTGGAGCAGGGATTGCGGATGAATCGAAGCATGCGAGAGCTCATGGCAACCGGCTTTCGGTACCGCCATCCCGACTGGTCTGAGCTGCAGGTCAAACAAGCCGTCGCCGATCGGATCCTTCATGCCCGGACCGGATGAGCTGACGCGGTTTGTCCAGCGCTTGGAAGCCATGGGCGCGCCGTACATGGTCACGGGCGCCACCGCGGCGATTCTCTACGGCCAGCCCCGCGTCACGAATGACCTCGATGTTGTTCTCAGTCTCGACGACTCCGCGCGCCGCTCGCTCCTGCAAGCCTTCCCGGAAAGCGATTTTTATGTCCCGCCCGAGTCGGTCATCCAAGCCGAGCAGGCGCGCTCGCAGCGGGGACATTTCAACCTCATTCACCTCGAGTCCGGCTACAAGGCGGATGTGTATTTGACCGGTTCTGACCCGCTCCATGCCTGGGCGCTTCCGTTGAGGCGACATCTGCCGTGGGGGGGCGGCCTATCGATCGCCGTGGCTCCGCCCGAGTACGTGGTGATCCGCAAACTCGAGTTCTTCCGGGAAGGGGGATCGGCCAAGCACCCGGTCGACATTCGATCGATTCGCGATGTTACGGGTTTGGACCATCGGCTCCTGCAGCCATGGCTTGAACGCAGGGGCCTTCTCCCGCTCTGGATGCAAGTGGATCGTGACTGAATCGTCGCCGGTCGCATCACGCCCGTTCCGGGCACGAAAAAGCCCGACGCGTGTCTGCGTCGGGCGGGGAATTAACCGATGACGCGGGCTTACGAGTCCCGGCGGGCGGTGCCGAAGTCGAAGGTCCACGTTTCGAACGCGGAGACTTTCTTGCCACCCTTGCGCGGCGCGTCGAAGCGCCACTGGCGGACGGCCGCGAGCGCGGCCTGCGCGAATTCCGGGGCGTCGGCCGCCGTGACAATCGGAACGCGGACGCGGCCGGAGTCGTCGACAAAGAAGCTGACCGACGCCGTGCCGCGCACGCCGCGGCGGGCGAGCTCGGCGGGGAAGGCAGGCATCGGCTGCGTCTTCGCCGCCGGCGTACGATCAAGCTCGGCAAAGCTGATCACCTTGATCTGGTCGGGCCGGACCGGCATCTCGGGCCGTCCCACATAGATCGTGGGCATCAGCACCGAGGACATGTCGCCCATGCGGAATTGGATCCGCACGATCGGGATCTGCGTAGCGATGGCTGACACGCCTTCCGCCAAGGGGGCAAAGCGCCACACCTTGGCCGCCTCCGTTGCCGCATCGCTGAAACGGTAGTGCGTCGACTCCAGCACGAGGACGTCGGCGACCTCGCCCGCGGCATTGCGTTCGATCGCCATCGCCACCGTGCCCTCGGTGATGCCGAGCTGCTGCAGGTACGATGGGTACTCAGGCAGGGCGAACTTGATCAGGCTCAACTGATCCGCCGCCTTCTGGTTGAAGACGTCCGATGCGAGGACGTGGGTGACCGGCGCGAGCAGCGCCGCGCAGAGTAGGAGCCCTGTCCGGGAGGTGACGATGGCTTTCATGAACTTAAGGTGAGGCGAAGAGCCCTCGGCGCAAGGCGCGGGCTTCGCGGCGGCCGGTAGCAAGTCCAGCTAGATGCTTGCAATCAATAAGTTAAGCCGGTTTCCCTGAAGTTTCTCTCTGCGGAGCAGACGAGTTGGGGAGACGGCGCATCCGGTCAATAGCCCCAGGGTGCGGGCGGGGCCGGCAGTGGCTTGGTCAAATCAAAGACAATGCGGAGGGAGTGTCCGACCTTTGGCCAGTGGACGCCGTAGGCGAGCGTCGTGTCGGACATGAAATCGATGAACCAGAAGTTGTCGAAGCGATCGGGCAGGATGCTGGCCGTGTGCGCGTCCGAGGGAAAGGTCTGGCGGGTCGCGAGCCCCGGCGAGGGCGCATCGCCGCCGTATTCGGTGATCGCCTCGACCTTGCCGCTGGCGTCGCGGTGATCGTGCTTCAGGCGCAGCGTGCCGCCCGTCTTGGTCAGGATCCAATTCCGGGAGCGGTTGTCGCCGACATGCATCGCGATGTGCATGCGGTCATCGGACGCCTCGCGCACGTGAACGATGATGGTCTGCCCCGCGAGGCGGTTTTGGTAGTAGGCGGTGGCGTCATCCAGCCGTCCGGGGTAGGTCTTGCCCACGTGAGCCCGGAGCTTGTTCCAAAACGCGAGTTGCTCGGGGGCCAGTTCCCCGGGGGCGCGCTTCACTGGGGCGGCGGTGGGAACGGCGGGCGGAGAGGTCGGAGCGGCGCCGTGGGCAACGAGCGCGGCGGTCAGGAAGACAAGGAGGGTGGTGAACTTCATGGGATTGCTGGAGACGGTTGGATCGCGCGCTGGAGTCGATGGCCACAGAGCCGAGCGGATCGGGGAGACAGAGTTAGCTGAGCGGGACAGGGAACGAGAATCTTGGAGCAGTCCGGGGCGGAACTCTCGGTTATCGGGGTTCTTGCAGATCGATCAGGAAGCAGGGCCGAAGTTAAAGGTCCACGGGCCGATGGCGATCACGAGTTTTTCGCTCAGGGTCGGGCCTGCGAAGCGCCAATCTAGGATCGCCCGGGAAACGGGGTCCCCGCGCTGGGCTTCAGTCGTGCTGAGGGTCAGAAACTCGCCCGCCGGTCTCGCCGCGGTCCGCCGCGTCCCGGGCGCCACGATCACATTGCCCTGAGCAACCCCTGTTTGGCACAGCGCCGCCGGGTAGGCCGGCAGGACTAAGCGGCTGAGATTCAGCTGGGCGATGGCGTCGTCATTCGATGCCTCGAGGCGCGGGGACAGTCCACCCAGCGCGAGCGCCGCGCAGAAAGGAAGCGCCCGGCGTCGGAAGGCCTGCGGGATAGGGAGACGCGGCACGGAGACAGGTGTGAACCCGGATGTGGGCGCTTCATTCCCGGGCGGTGCCGCATCCGGATTGGCCCCTGTTCGCCTGAGTACGACAGAATCGGATTGCGGAATTGGTGGCGAACCGGAGAAACGCAGGCGCGCATGACTCCGTCGAACCCGCCCGTCGCCCGCCGCAGCCTGGTGATCCCTCGCTGGATCTGGCCCGTCGCGCTGGCCGTGGGGATCACGACGGCCTCGGGGCAGTCCTCCCTGCCGGCGCCCGAGATCACCAATTTCGACAAGCTCGCCCACTTCCTCGTTTTTGGTCTGCTGGCCACCCTTGTGGCGCGCGTCGAGCGCGTCGCCGCGTGGCCGGTTCTGGGCATGGGGTGGGCCGTCGTGCTGGTCTCCGCTTTCGGGGGTCTCGATGAATGGCATCAGGGGCACACCCCAGGACGGTACGTCGAGGTGGCCGACTGGGTGGCGGACACGCTGGGCGCGGCGCTGGCCGTGACGCTCTACGCTCGCTGGGGCTGGTATCGCCGCTGGTTGGAGATGCCGGTGGGCGCCCACAAGCGGCGGGTTGAAAATCCGGCGGCAAATGTGCCTGATACGACGCCATGACCCCGACGCAGGCCGACGCACGCATCCAGCAA
This sequence comes from Opitutus sp. GAS368, assembly GCA_945862035.1. Classification (GTDB taxonomy): domain Bacteria; phylum Verrucomicrobiota; class Verrucomicrobiia; order Opitutales; family Opitutaceae; genus CAMAXB01. Next base: position 6,080 of record CAMAXB010000105.1, on the reverse strand, counting down.
CTCCGGGCGGAGGTCGCGCATCATGACCGGCGTTACCATGGCCAGTCGGCCCCGGAGATCAGCGACTTCGAGTACGACCGGCTGAAACGGGAACTCGCGGACCTTGAGGCCAAGTTTCCCCAGTTTCGTTCCGAGGCCTCGCCGAGCACGCAGGTCGGCGATGACCGCACCGAGGGCTTCGTCACCTACCGCCATCGCGAGCGGATGATGAGCCTCGACAACACCTACTCCGAAACGGAGCTCCGCGAATTCGACGCGCGTCTGGTGAAGCTGCTCGGCCGGCCCGCGCTCGCCTACGTGGTCGAGCCGAAGATCGACGGACTGGCGGTCAGCGTCACCTACGAACAGGGCCGGCTCGTGCGCGCCGTGACGCGCGGGAATGGCGTCGAGGGCGACGACATCACCGCCAACGCGCGGACGATCGCGACGCTTCCCCTCGAGTTGAAGGCGGCGCCCGGGGCGCCGCCGATCCCCGAGCTCATCGAGATTCGCGGCGAGATTTATCTGACGCTGGCAGAGTTCGAGCGCATCAACCGCCTGCGCGAGGAAGCGGGCGAGGCGCTTTACGCAAATCCCCGCAATCTCGCGGCCGGCACGATCAAGCAGCTCGACCCGCGTGAGGTGGCCGCGCGCAAACTGGAGATTGTCCTCTATGGTCTGGGCGCCTGCGAGCCCGCGGCCGCCCGGCCGGCCACCCAGCAGGGGTGCCATCACGCGGTCCGCGCGTGGGGGTTGCCGACGGTGGAACGCCTTTGGTCTGCGCAGGGGCCGGACGAGGTCTGGGCGGCAGTGCAGGAACTCGACGGCCTGCGGGACCACTTTGCCTATGCCACGGACGGAGCGGTCGTAAAACTCGACTCGATCGCATTGCAGCGCGAAGCCGGCGTGACCAGCAAGGCGCCGCGCTGGGCCATGGCCTTCAAGTTTGCCGCGGAGCGCGCCGAGACCGAGCTCAAGGCGATCACCGTGCAGGTGGGCCGCACAGGCGTCCTCACGCCCGTGGCCGAATTGGATCCAGTCCAGCTGGCCGGATCGACTGTCGCGCGCGCCACGCTGCACAATCGCGACGAGATCGCGCGGAAGGATATCCGTGTCGGCGACTTTGTCTTTGTCGAGAAGGCGGGCGAAGTGATCCCGGCGGTGATCGGCGCGAATCTCGCGCGGCGGCGGCCCACGTGCGTGCCCTATGTGTTCCCGGAGAAGTGCCCGGTGTGTGCCACGCCGGTCATCCAGCCCGAGGGCGAGGTGGCGATGCGCTGCCCGAACTACGAATGCCCGGTGCAGGTCCGGCGACGGGTGCAGCATTTTGCGTCGAAGGCCTGTGTAGACATCGACGGCCTGGGCATCGCGATGGTAGACGGGCTCGTCGAAAAAGGCTGGGTGCGCAGTATCCCCGACATCTATCGCCTGCGACGCGACAACCTGCTCTCACTCGGTAAGAGCGTCGAGAAATCCACGGACAACCTGCTCGCGGCGATTGAGTCCAGCAAACGGGCCGAACTCTGGCGCTTTATTCACGGCTTGGGAGTGACCCATGTCGGGGCGGCGGCCTCCAAGGATCTGGCACGGCGGTTCGGATCGCTCGAGGCCCTGACCGAGGCGAAGTTCTCCGATTTTGTGGGGGAGAAAAAGGCCAGTGTGATCGAGGGCATCGGCGAGACCATGGCGCTGGCCATCCTCGAGCACTTCAACGAACCGCGGAACCGGACGCTGGTGGCGGAGTTGGCGGCGCTGGGCGTGCGTCCGATGGCGCCGGCGCAAACGGCCCCGACCGGCACGGCTCTGGCCGGGAAGACTTTCGTGCTCACCGGCACGCTGCCCACCCTCACGCGGGAGGCCGCCACGGAGAAAATCGAGGCCGCCGGCGGCAAGGTCAGCGGCAGTGTCAGCAAGAAGACGAGCTATGTGCTCGCGGGTGAGGAGGCCGGGTCAAAGTTGGAAAAGGCGCGGACCCTCGGCGTCCCGGTGATCGACGAGGCTGAATTCCTGCGCCTCGTCGGATGATTCTGTAGCCGGAGTCGCCGACCCCGGTCCGAAAGCGGCGTGGGGCCGCTCAGACCGCGGGTTTCGCCAGCAGCTTCAGGCCGACGACTCCGCTGACGATCAGCAGCACGCAGGCGATCCGGGCGAGCTCGCGGGACTCTCCAAGGAAGAGCATGCCGACCAGCGCCGCGCCCGCGGCGCCAATTCCGGTCCAGACCGCGTACGCGGTGCCGATCGGCAGCTGTTTGAGCGCGAGTGAGAGCAGGAAGAAACTGGCGAACATGAAGCTCAACGTGAACACGCTCGGCCAGAGGCGGGTGAAGCCGAACGTGGACTTGAGTCCGACCGCCCAGACGACCTCCAAGATGCCGGCGACGACGAGGTAGATCCAGGCAGTGTTCATGGCGGGAGGCGTTTGATAGCTCGGACGGGCAACGAGGATGAAGGAAGCAGACGGACGAACCGCCCGGTGGCAGCGCCTACGGAAGAAACCTCCGCCATCGGCACCTGACATGGCTGGGCGCAGCGCAACACAGGCGGTTGGGGAAATACAGCCCTATTTCTTCCGTCTGATTCGTTCTCGTTTTCGCTCTCTTACTCGTTCTCGTTCTCCTGCGAACCCAGATTCGAGAACGAGAACGAGGAGGAGCACGAGGATGATGGGCCGCCGGTTGGACAATTGACAGCCTCCCGACCGCCGACTTGGCTGAAGAGGCATGACGCACAACCCCGGTGTCGCTGCCCCCACGGGCCTGCTCAGCACGCTGCGCCATGTCGGGCCGGGTTTGATTCTCACGGCCGGCATCGTCGGCACTGGCGAGCTGGTGCTCACGCCGCGCGTGGCGGCCGAGCACGGCTTCTCCCTCCTTTGGCTGATTGTGCTGGGCTGCATCGTGAAGGTCTTTGTGCAAATCGAGCTCGGCCGGCAGGCGGTCGCGACCGGCGTGACGACGCTGCAGGCGCTGGACAGCCTGCCCGGTCCGCGGGCCCGCGTCTCGTGGATCATGTGGATCTGGCTGCCCGTCTTCATCGCGATGATCACGGTGATCGGCGGGATTCTGGGCGGAACGGCCGAGGTGCTCCGGATGGCGGGCGTGGATTTGCCCGTGCCGGTGTTGGTCATTGCGCTCGGAGCTGTATGTTCCGTGCTGATCGGATTCGGGCGGTATGCGCTGATCGAGATCATGTGCATGGTGATGGTGGCGGCGTTCATCGTGGCCACGGGGATCGCCCTCGTTCTGCTGCAGGGGACTCCTTTCCGCATCACGGGCGCAAATCTGGTGGAAGGGTTCAGCTTCCGCCTGCCGGACAATTTTGCCGCGGTCTTTGCCGCTTTCGGTGTGATCGGTGTGGGTGCCGCCGAACTCATTTTCTATCCCTACTGGTGCCTCGAAAAAGGGTATGCCCGTCGGGTGGGTTCGCGCAGCGATGGCTATGCCGCCTGGCTGGCCCGTGCCCGCGGCTGGCTCCGGGTCATGCGTTTCGATGCTTGGTGCTCGATGGCGGTCTACACCTCCACCACCGCGGGATTCTATCTGCTGGGCGCCGCTGTGCTACACGCCAAAGGGCTGAGCGTCACGAACGCGGACATGATTCCCACGCTGGCGCAGATGTATGTGGAGACCTTCGGTCCGATGGGCTTCTGGGTCTTTATCGGCGGGGCGGTCGCCACGCTGTATTCGACGGCCTTTGCCGCGACGGCGTCCAATGCGCGGCTCGTGGCGGACGCGCTCGGCATCTTCGGACTCGCAAAATCTGGCGATCCGGCGGCCTTTCGAGCCCGCGTGCGCTGGGCCTCGATCGGTCTGCCGATCTATGCCGTCATCGTTTATCTCCTGTGGCCCCAGCCGGTGACGCTGATCGTGATCAACGGAATCGGCCAGGCGATCCTGCTGCCCTTCCTCGGCGGCGCGGCGGTCTATTTCTATTTCCGTCGCCTCGATCCCGGCCTGAAGTCTGGCCGGGTCTGGCCCGTGATGCTGTGGACCTCGGCGGCGAGCTTGGCGTCCGTCGGGCTCTGGCAATTTTACGAGCAAATCAGCCGCCTCTGGCGCTGACTGCTTCCGGGCGGCGTCCGTCGGGCCCCCGATCTCCGCGGGCCCGGGATGAGGCTTACATGCCCTTTTTCTGCAGGGCGGCGCTCAGTTCCTGCATGAAAGCCTGGCCATCCGCCGGACTTGGGCGGTAGCCCGGCTGGCTGATCTCGCTGAAGCCGGGGCGGCCGTAGTTGTCGACAATCCACTTGCCGGAGACGCCATCGCTAAAGGTGACGGAGCCGCTGGCGAGGGCGCCGGGGATCAGCGTTACGCGGTCGACGCTCACGGTGACCGCGCCGCCGGAGGCGGGCAGATCCTCCGCGAATTCCTCGGGAGCCACGCCGGGCGTCATCGGATCGTCCTCGGGTCCCCCGGGGGAAATCTCGTCCACCGCGGCGGGGGCCGCCTTGGCCTTGCTGAGATCCGACACATCGATCTTTGGGGCCGGGTCCTTGAGGGCGAGGTTGAGGTCGTCGACCAGGAAGCGCACGTCCATGTAGGTCAGCGAGACCTTGAATTGCTCAAGGAGCTTCTTCTGGACGGTCGAGAGGTTGTCGCCGGCGGCGACCCAACCGGAGACGGCCTGCTTTTGCTCGGGGGAGAGGGACATGGGATTTTCGAATTTGGAATTTCGATTTTCGATTTCAATCGCTGGACACGCAAGCCCCTGGGAATGCGGAATGCGGATTTTCGAGTGCGGGTTGCGGAACGGGCTAGCCAAGGTCCACGTGAGAAACTTGGGAGGAACGATCCGGCAATCGAAAATCGAAAATCGAAATTCCCCGCCGCTTCTGCGCGGCCCGCGCTCAGCGTGAGAGCTGGGCCTTGAGGAACTCCACGCTGCCGCGGGTCGCGGCGTCCTGCTCCATCATGTTGTCCACGGCCTTGCAGGCATGGATGACGGTGCCGTGGTCGCGACCGCCGTAGGCGTCGCCGATTTCCTGGAGAGAGTGCTTGGTCAGCGTGCGGGTCAGGTACATCGCGATCTGGCGGGGAATCGCGATGTTGTTGGGCCGGCGCTTGCTCGTCATGTCGCTGTGGCGGAGCTGGTAATGGTCGGCTACGCGCTTCTGGATGGTCTCGATGGTGAGGACCTGCTGGGCCTGCTCCATCAACACGTCCTGCAGCAGCATCTCGGCGCTGGCGATGTCGAGCGTCTTGCCGGTGAGGGCGGAGTAGCTGGCCACCTTGATCAGCGCGCCCTCGAGGCGGCGGATGTTCTTCGCGATGTTCTGGGCGATGAAATTGATGACCGGGGCCGGGACCTCCAGCTTGAGGGAGGCGGCCTTGGTGCGCAGGATGGCTACGCGGGTCTCGAAGTCGGGCGCCTGGATGTCGGCGGGCAGGCCCCACTCGAAGCGGGAGACTAGGCGTGACTCGAGCTTCAGGATCTCCGAGGCGCGGCGGTCGCTGGAGAGGACGATCTGCTTTCCGGACTCGAAGAGGTCGTTGAACGTGTGGAAGAACTCCTCCTGGATACGCTCCTTGCCCCCCAGAAACTGCACATCATCCAATAGGAGGACATCGACGTTGCGGTAGCGCTGGCGGAACTTGACGAGGGCGTTCTCCTGCAGGGCCTGGATGAACTCGTTAGTGAACTTCTCGGTCGAGAGGTAGGTGATCCGCGTGTCGGGATTGCTGCGCAGGATCGCGTGGCCGATGGCGTGCATCAGGTGCGTCTTGCCGAGGCCGGTCTCGCCGTAGAGGAAAAGGGGATTGTAGGCCTGGGCCGGGGCCTGGGCGACCGCGCGGGCCGCCGCTTGGGCCATCTGGTTGTTGTTGCCCACCACGAAGGTTTCGAAGGTGTTGCGCGGATTGAGCGTGCCGGTGTAGGCGCTGCGCTGTTCCTCGGTGCTGCGGCTTCCGGTCGAGCGGCGGCCGGCGGCGCGGGGCGCGCGGGGCGCGGCCGACGCCGGGTCAGGGGGGGCGCCGTGACCGCCAATGACTTTCTTTAGCTTGACCGCAACCGCCCGGCCCGAAGTGAGACGCAGGCGCTGGACGATCAAGTCGAGGTAGTTGTCGTTGATCCAGATCGCGGCAAAGTCGTTGGGCACGCCCAGC
>CAMAXB010000104.1 GCA_945862035.1 Opitutus sp. GAS368 | reverse complement strand
TGCGCGACAAAGGCGCGAGCCTCGCGCTCGCTGCCCCGCAGGGGAATGATGGCGACCGCGGTCCCATCGCGCCGCAGCGTCAGCCGGTAGTTGCGCGCCCGCGCGCTGCGCTCGAACACAATGTCCGGCCGCGGCTCCGCCGGCGGGGCCTTGTGGATCCCGGCCGCCGGGGCGAATACCCCGAAAAGGTCTGCTTGGTTCTCCGCGCTCACCGTTGCGATGCGGTGACTAAACGGATTCCGCCGCGCAGCGCCAGATTGAACCAGAGGTCAGATGTCAGAAGTCAGGGTTCAGTTCTGAATGTCGGATAGATCACAATTTCACGATTCTCCATCCGGCGACGCGGCCCTTTTCGAGCGTGAGCCAGGCGAAACTCGCGGGGGCCCCGCGGTTGTCGTACGAAATGCAGCCGGGATTCAGCCAGCGCACGCCGCGGACATCGATGTCATCGCGGGGGACGTGGGTGTGACCATGGAGCAACAGCTGGACGCCCGACGGCGCACGCCGCGGGGGGATGTGGACGAGGTGACAGGTCACGCCCTCGCGGGTGAGCGTGAGCTCAAGCGGCCAGGTCGGATGCCAGTCGTTGTTGCCCAGCACGACCTGCAGCGGGCGACCGAGTTGTTCGAACTCCACCAGGGTCTCGGGCTGGCACACATCCCCCAAATGCCAGATTTCGTCCGCGCCACGGAGAAGCTCAGGTAGCCGGGGAGGATAACGGTCGTGGGTGTCAGCAAGGACGGCGATGCGCATTCCTGCCCCTGACGGAAGCCACGGCCTCACCGAACGCAACCCTGCACGCTACGGTCTCCGCGCAGGCGACCGGTCTCACTCCCGCTCAAGCCGATCGAGCACGGTCCGCTCGAACACCTCGTAGACAAGCGACCGACGTTCGGCAAATTCACAGCGGATCACCCGTCCTTCCTGATAGCGAAAAATCACCCGGTACGGGCCCACGCTCAGCCGAAAGAATCCTTCAAGGCGCTCGATCAGGGCCTTGATGTCACCCCGTTCCTGCGCGAGCCCAAGGATGGCCTGCTTCAGCATCCGCCGATGCGTCGGGCCCAAATCGGCCTGGAACGCGTGCACCTGGCTCGAAACCTCGACGCGGTAGGTCATTCCGCCAACTGCTCAGCCGGCAGATACCTGCCTCGCCCGGCCTCGGCCGCCCGAATCGCCTTCATCGCCTTCGGGTTGGCGAGGATCTCCATCGTCTCCACCATCACGCCAAACTCCTCGGCGCCCACCACGTAGGCGACCGTCTTGCTGTGCCGACGGATCGCCGCCACCCGCCCGCTCTCGGCGCGACGCAGCAGGGCGGGCAGATTGGTCTGCGCCTCACTGACACTGTACGTAGTTTTCACAGAAAAACACCTACTTTCAAATGCCGCCAAGTCAAGCCGTGGCGGGGAGTTCGGGTCTTTTCGTCCAGTCCGTTCGCCCCGCCGAGGCCACGCCGTCAGCGGCGTCTCACTTCTTCTTCGGCGTGACGTTCTTGACCGGCTTCCACGGGTTGCCGCCGGTGCGGACCGGGGCGGTCTCGGAGGCGATCGGCTCGTCCTTCGTGAACTTGTTGACGAGCACCTGCTGGATGATCGTAAACACGCCGTTGACGGTCGAGTAGAGCGCGAGGGCGGCGGCAAAATTATAGCAGATCAGGGTGAAGACGATCGGCATGATCTTCATCATGGTCGCCTGCATCTGGGCGGCGTCGCCAGAACCCGGCGCCATCGGCGTCAGTTTCATCTGGTAGACCATGGTCGCTCCCATCAGCAGGGGCATGATGTTCAGCGGCAGACCGAAGAGGCGGAACACCGTGTCCGGGGCCGAGAGATCGAAGGCCCAGAGGAAGCCCTGGAAGCGAAGTTCCGCGGTGCCCTGCAGCATGGTGAAGAAGCCGACAAAGAGCGGGATGGTGATGAGTACCGGCAGGCAGCCGCCCATCGGATTCACCTTGTGCTCCTTGAAGAGCTCGATCGTGGCCTGATTGAGCTTCTGGGGGTTGTCCTTGTGCTTCTCCCGCACGGCCTGCATCAGCGGTTGCAGCTTCTGCATGCGCTTGGCCGAGCGGGAGGCGGCGAGGGTGAAGGGCAGCGTGACGATCTTGAGGATCAACGTCATCAGGATGATGGCCACGCCCCAGTTGCCGGTCATGCCGTGCGTCCAGTTCATGAGGGTGTTCATGAACGGAGCGATATAGCCGGAGAAGAACATGCGGTTGAAGAAGTACCGGTCGTACTGCATGACGCGGTCCTCCATCTGCTCGAACTTGGCTAGGCGGCGGTACTCCTTGGGGCCAACGTAGAGTTCGCCCTCCAGGCTCGTGGAGGCGCCAGCCGCGAGGATGGGCAGCTCGAAGCGCGCCACGGCGGTCAGGCCGATGTTGGGCCGCGTGCTGCCGGGAAAGGGCGGGAGCTCGACGCGGCGCGCCACCAGGCCGACGCCGGGGACCACGGGCGTGTAGACGCTGGCGAAAAACTGGTTCTTCACCGCGGCCCAGTTTACCGCGCCGGGCTTGTCAACAAACGGTCTGGGCGCGCCATCGCGCATGCCGATCCAGCTGAGGAAGCCGCCACCCTCGAGTTCGCCGCGATCGGTGAAGTGGGTGTCCTCGCCGTCGTAGGTCGCCGCATTGAGGTACTGGCCGACGTCGTTGGTGTTGACCAGCGAGGCCGTGCCAAGGCTCAGGGTCGCGCGCGGCAGCGGAGCGGACAGGTCGGTGAGGTTGCGGATCGTGGTCTCGTGCCTGATGCGATACGGATCGGCCGAGGTGTCGCCCGGAGCGCGGACCGTGTAGCGGCGGGTGACCTCGAGGCGATTTTCAAAGAGTGCACGGTAGACCACCTCGGTGGCGCTGACACTGACCAGCGTGTAACGGGCGGAACGGTCGAGCCCGGGGAAATCGGTGAAGCCCAGCAACGGATCGGCATGGACTTCGTTGAAAACGTAGGGTGCGGCCTGGTTCTGTTCAGCGGAGTAGGTGCGGAACGCGACATCACGGATGGCGCCGCCAAAGTCGGTGAAGCGGACCTCGATGACGTCGTTGGCCAGCGTGGTGACGGTCGCTCCGGCATTGTCGCGCACGACGGCCGCAAAGGTCGCGTCGGACGGCGAGGTGGCCGGCGCACCCACCGTGCCCGGCGAGGGCGCGGCGTTGCCGGCGGTCGGCATGGGCGCGTTTTGGGGAGCCAGTTCAGGCGCCGCCGGCGACGGGGCCGGGGCCATCTGGGCACCGAAGTAGAGGCTGGCGAAGGCGGCGACGAGCAGGATGACGCCAATGGTCGTGTTCTTTTTGTCCATTATCGAAAGAAAGAGAAGAAGGGTTCGGGGAAAGGGGCTCAGGTCCGCACGCAGGCCGGGCTAGCGCGGCGCACACGCAGGCTTCCCACGGGCGGAACCGGATCGAGTCCGCCGGCATGGAGGGGGTTGCACTTGACGATCCGCCAGACCGCCAGGAGCGCCCCCACCAGGGCGCCATGGGTGCGGACGGCTTCCGCCGCGTAGTGCGAGCAGGTCGGATGGAAGCGGCAGCCACAGTACGGGCCCATCACGACGGGGATCACCGGCGACAGCGTCCGCTGATAGGCCCAGATCAGCCCGAGCAACGCCCGCGCCGGTAGGCGCAGCACGGCGGAGAGGGCGGAGGAAAGGCGGTCAGGCATCGGAACGGGGAGCAGCGGTGGCGGGAAAGGCCTTGCGACAGGCCTCCACGAATTTCCGCTCGATCTCAGCATACTCAAGCCGATTGATCGCCCCCCGGGCTACGATCAGCAGATCATGCTCGGGCGGAACCAGGGTCTGGTGCTTGCGAAAAAGTTCACGCATGCGGCGTTTGGCGCGAGCGCGCTCCACCGCATTGCCGACGGCGGCCTTGGAGGCAACCACCCCGACACGGGCGCGCGGAGGCACCGGCGTCCAGGTCTTGGGGAAGGGATCAGGCGGGGTCGCCCGAGGGGCCGACCACAGCGTGAATGCACCGCAATCGCACCGGCGACCACGGGTGCGCAAATGGCCAAAATCGCTCTGGCGCCGCAGACGTTGCTCGGCGCAGAAACGCATGACAAGACGTGAGTTACAAGCGCCGAAAGCCGGCGTCGACTCAGACGACCGTCAGACGCTTGCGGCCCTTGAGGCGACGGCTCTTGAGGACCTTGCGACCACCCTTGGTGGCCATACGGGCGCGGAAGCCGATCTTGCGGGCGCGTTTCTTGCGGTGTGGGCGGAAGGTGGGACGCATGGCAGTAAGTGGTTAAGAGGCTAAGGAAGTGCCGAAGGGCGCGATGGGTGTCAAGGGCCGGTTTGCACGGGTCACCGACCCCAAAAACAAGCCGCCCAGCCCCCTGCCCGGCTTCTCGTCATTCCCATTCCTCGTAATCGTTCTCGTTCTCGGCCGGGGATGATCAGAGGAGAACGAGAACGATTGCCTACCAGACCCGCGCCTGCAGCCGGAACTTCGCGAGTTCAGCGTCGGTCGGGTGGAGTTCGCCGTCAGCCTCGCCCTCCTCCAGGCTGACATCCGGGATCCGGTTAAAGGCGATGCGCAGCGGTGCGTACCGGAGGGCACCGAGCGCCCCGCCGTAGACGACCGAGTGCTTGCCCAGCTTCTTGTTGATGTGGTCCAGCGTCGCATTGAGCGCGGCGCGGCGGTCGCCGTTGTCCACAATCCCTGGCAGCACCCCCGTGTGCGAGCGCACGGGCGCGAGGTCGAAGAGCGTGATGCCGACTCCGCTGAGGCCGGATCGCCGGGCGGGTCGCCGATCCCAGAGCAGCTTGAAGACGCGGATGAGCTCCAGCGTGTCCTGGGTTTCCACAAAGGTCGCGGCCGTGCTCCAGCGGGAATCCCGGCCGGACTTGAGCGCGAGGTGCATGCCGCCCGCGAAGAAGCCCGCATGACGCAGACGCGCCGCGGCTTTTTGCAGCAAACGGTGGAGCGTGGCGAGGGCACCCGGCTCGTTGCGCAGTTCGGGCGGCAGCACATGGGAGTGGCTCAGACTGCTGGTTTGCTGCGCCGGGAGCTCCACCTGCTCGCCCCGCAGGCGGCGCCACATGCGCTCACCCTCGATCCCGCCCCACACGGCCCGCAGTGCGTGAACGGGCGCCGCGCAAAGTTTTTCCACCGTCTCGAGCCCGGCCGCCTGCAACCGGATCTCCATGTTGGCACCCACCCCGGGCAAATCGCGCAGAGCGAGCGGATACAGACGGCCGGGCAACTCGGCCTGCTCGATCACGACGAGGCCGTCGGGCTTCTGCAGGTCCGACGCGATCTTCGCGAGCCAGGCACTGGGCGCGATGCCGATGCTGCAGGTCAGGCATTCGCCCGCGAGGGCCCGGATCGACTGCTTGATGTGCCGGGCGACCGCCTCCGCCCGCGGGCGGTCGCGCCAATCAGACGGCAGGTCGCACCGCACCTCATCAATCGAGAGCACCTCGGTCACGGGCAGGCAGGCGTTCACCGCCTCGATCAGCTTCTCATGATAGCGGATATAGATCTCCGGGCGGGCCTCGATCAGGGTGATCCCCGGACAGAGGAGGCGGGCCTCGGAGACCCGCGTACCGACCTTGATGCCGTGCTTGCGGGCGTCGTAGCTCGACGCGATCACGCAGGTCGTCTCCGCCAGCAAGGGCGCGACCGCCACCGGCCGCCCGCGCAACTCCGGCCGCTCCTGCTGCTCACAGGAGGCAAAAAAGCCGTTGTAATCGATGACGAGGGTAGCGAGCACGGGGAGGAAATCCGAATGACGAATGGCGATCCCGCAAGCGCCATGACGACCGCTCGCGAGTTTCGCGCGGGAACTACCCGTTTAGAAACACTTCTCGAGCCCGCCCCGGCCCCGCCCCCCTTCCAACCTTCGTCATTCGGGCTTCGTCATTCGGATTTCCGCCCCAAGGCGGTCTTGCCTTCCGCGCCGCCCTCCGTGTGCTGCCTGCTAACCAGCTGCCTGCCATGAACGACGCGGATGACGACCTCCCCCCCACCACCCGGCCCGAGCCGGGCGAGGTCGGGCTGGTCGAGGCTCGTGACTTCGTTTCAAACGATGCCTTCGTCTGCGACAATGGCATGGCCCTCCCCGGCTTCACGCTGCGCTACGAGACCTACGGCCGGCTCAATGCCGCCCGCGACAACGCCGTCCTGATCTGCCACGCGCTGAGCGGCGACCATCACTGCGCCGGCATCCACTCGCTCAACGACCGCAAGCCGGGCTGGTGGAACAATCTGGTCGGTCCCGGCAAGGCACTCGACACGAACAAGCTCTTCGTCCTCTGCGCGAACGTGTTGGGCGGTTGCCAGGGTTCCAGTGGCCCGTCCTCGATCAATTTCAATACGGGCCGGCCCTACGGACTGTCCTTCCCGAACGTCACGATCCGTGACATGGTCCGCGCCCAGAGGCGCTGGCTCGATGCGATCGGCGTCGCAAGCCTCTACGCCGTGATCGGCGGTTCAATGGGCGGCATGCAGGTACTCCAGTGGGGCATCGAGTACCCCGCCTTCACCAAGCGCATGCTGGCGATGGCAACGACCGCCCGCGAAAGCGCTCAGGCCATCGCCTTCAACGAGGTCGGGCGTCAGGCCATCCTCCAGGATCCCGAGTGGAACCAGGGCAATTATTCCAAGGGCGGCGGCCCGCGCGTCGGGCTCGCGATCGCGCGCATGATGGCCCACATCACCTACCTCTCCGACGCGTCCATGGACCGGAAGTTCGGCCGCAAGCAGGTGAAGGCGCGGGCCGAGCCGCGCGCCCTCTCCGCAGACGAGGCCTCGCAGCTTTCGATGATGGGCGACGAGTCCGCCGGACCCACCGCGTCCTTCGACGTGCAATTCGAGGTCGAGAGCTACCTGCGGCATCAGGGCAAGAGCTTCATCAACCGTTTCGACGCGAACACCTATCTGTACATCACGCGCGCGCTCGATTCCTTCGACCTCGCGGCGTCTTACGGCTCGCTGGAGCAGGCCTTCGCCCCGGTCGAGGCCGAGACCCTCGTGGTCGGGTTCACCAGCGACTGGCTCTTCCCGCCCGAACAGAACCGCGCCATCGCCCAAGCCCTGCTCCGCGCCGGCAAGCGCGCCAGCTACGCCGAACTGCGCACGGATCTCGGCCACGATTCCTTCCTGCTCGAGTCGCCCCAGCTGTACGACCTCATCCGCGGTGTCCTGCGGCAGTAAGCGAAGGTGGCCGCTCGCAGAATCGGATTTTTTGAACAGGAGGGAACGGAGTCAGGCAGGAGGTTCGATCCACATGGCTTGGATTCCGGTGCTCTGTTCTCTCTGTTTCCTCCTGTAAAGGATCTGGTCATTCGGGGCTTCACTCGATTCGGCCTTGAGTCACCGCGGGCGGCGCGGACAGGATGCCACCTCACCCCCGATGCGTTCTCCCCTGCGCTCGATCTTCCGGTTTGAGGAAAGCGGCCTCGTGCTCGTGATCCTCGCGCTGGGCGTTTTGCTGACGCTCTTCAGCGGCACGGTCCGCCTGCCCGTGTTCGAGACGCTGCCGGATGGCACGCGGCAGCGGGTCTTCGTCACCGATGCGCAGGGCGCGCGCACGCCGGCGTTTGAGGAGAAGAACAAATTCCTCAACGCCCAGAATCTCGCCCAACTCGCCAAGGACACCAGCTTCATCGCGGTCATGGCTGTCGGCATGGCGCTCGTGATCATCGCGGGCGGGATTGATCTCTCCGTCGGATCCATCTTTGCCCTCGCCTCGGTGCTGGGTGCGATGGTCCTGAATCACTTCGGCCCCACCGGCGCCGCGGCCGACACCCCGGCGTGGCTCGGGATCACACTCGGCGCGGGCGCCTGCCTCGGCCCGGCCGCGCTGTGCGGACTCGCCAATGGCGGGTTGATCGTGGCCCTGCGCGTACATCCCTTCATCATCACGCTGGGTGCGATGGCGATTCTGCGCGGCATCGCCTTTGTCGCGACGACCGGCCAGTCCATCGGCGGCTTCCCCCCCGCCTTCCGCGAGATCGTCCGCTTCGAGGTCGGCAACGGCCTCAGTGTTGTTCCCCTCGCCGTGATGCTGCTCGTGATGGTCGTTGGCTGGATCCATCTTTCCCGTCTCGCCGCCGGCCGCCGGATCTATGCCGTCGGGGGCAACGAACTCGCCGCCCGCTTCAGCGGCATCCGCGTGGAGCGCGTCAAACTCGGCGTCTACCTCGCTTCGGGGCTCGGCGCCGGCGTCGCCGCCCTGCTCTCCCTCGGCTACTACGGCGCCGCCACCTCCGGCGATGGCCAGGGCTACGAGCTCAATGTCATCGCGGCCGCCGTCGTCGGCGGAGCCAGCCTCACCGGCGGACGCGGCTCGGCCCTCGGCGTGGTCCTCGGTGCCCTCGTGATCCAGATGATCAACAGCGGCATCATCATTCTCGGCATCGACCAGAACTACAGCCAGATCATCATCGGAGCCGTGGTCATCGCCGCCGTCGTCCTCGACAACGTCAACACCGCCCTCGCCAAGCGCCGCCTCGCCGCCAGCGCACGCTGAAATCCTCCACTCCAATTTAACCACGGATGAACACGGATGGACACGGATTCAGAAGCATCCCGACGGCTCCGCTCATCGGATCTATCCGTGTGAATCCGTGTCCATCCGTGGTTAATTCTGTCTGAAAAGATCCATTCCTTTTTAGATCCCAACAATCACCCCATGAAACGCCTCCTCCTCACCCTCGTCAGCGCCTGCTTTGCATTCGCTCTGCCTGCCGCCCAAGCCCAGCGCCAGATCACGATCGGCCTCGTCGCCAAGTCCCAGGGCAATCCCGTCTTCCAGGCAGCCCGCGTGGGTGCGGAGGACGCCGCCCGGGAACTCGGGGCCAAGCACAACCTCCGCCTCCGCATCGACTGGCGCACCCCCAATGAGGAGGACGCCCAGAAGCAGGCCGAGGCCATCGAGCAGCTCGTGCTCTCCGGCGCCGAGGGCATCGCGGTCGCCTGCTCCGACGCCAACAAGCTCACCGACGCGATCAATGCCGCCGTCGACAGCGGCGTACCCGTCGCGACCTTCGACTCCGACGCACCCGCGAGCAAACGCTTCGTCACCTACGGCGTGGACGACATCTCCTGCGGCGTGCAGACAATGGACGAGCTGGCCAAGGTCATGAACGGCCGCGGTGTCGTCGCGATTCTTGCCGGCAATCAGAATGCCCCGAACCTCCAGCTCCGCGTGCGCGGCGTCCGCGAGGCGGCCAAGAAATACCCGGGCATCACGATCCGTGACGTCTATTACCACAAGGAGACCGCCCAGGACGCCGCCGCGCGCGTCGAGCAGGTCATGCAGGCCAATCCCGACATCACCGGCTGGGCCATGATCGGCGGCTGGCCCCTCTTTACCGAGAATGCCCTCAAGTGGGCCCCCGGCACCGTCCAGGTCGTCGCCGTCGACGCCCTCCCCGCACAGCTCGCCTACATCCGCAGCGGCCACGTGCCCGTGCTCCTCGCCCAGCAATGCTACGAATGGGGCTACCGTTCGGTCGAACACCTCGTGAACAAGATCGTCTTCCAGCAGGATCCGCCCGCGGTGAGGGACATCAGCGCCCTCATCCCCGTCACCAAGGACAACGTCGAGGCCTTCAGCAAGAACTGGGACAAGTGGCTGCCCGCGCGCT
>CAMAXB010000103.1 GCA_945862035.1 Opitutus sp. GAS368 | reverse complement strand
GGCTGATCTCCTTTGCCCGGGCCACGAATGCCCTGCCGGCCGTGGATGCCGCGGCGACCGCGCCGGCGGTCGGGGCCAGCCTGCGCAACTACGGCGCGCAGCTCTTCACGACCTACCTGTTGCCCGTGCAGATCGTCGGCTTTCTGCTGCTGATTGCCATGCTGGGCGTCATTGTGCTCAGCAAGCGCTTCGAAGGCCTGGAGGATATCAAATGATCAGTAGCGAGCATCGAGTAGCGAGTAGCGAGCATTCGAGCCGCTCAGGCTCGCAGATCGCAGAGCTATCGTCGATGCGCCGCTCGCCGCTGCCTTCCTACTCACTACTCGCTACCCGCTACTCGCTACTCCTTCCCCTTCCCGCATGATTGGCCTAAATCACTACCTGCTGCTGAGTGCCGCCCTGTTCGCGGTCGGCTTCTTTGGCGTGCTACTGCGCAAGAACACGCTCGTGATCTACATGTGCCTTGAGCTCATGCTCATCGCCTCGACCCTCGCGCTCGTCGCCTTCTCGCGTTTCAACGGCACGATGGATGGCAATGTCTTCGTGTTCTTTATCCTGACCGTCGCCGCCGCCGAGGTCGCGGTCGGACTGGCCATCATCGTCGCCCTCTTCCGCAAGCGCCAGACCATCCAGGTCGAGGAACTCAACGCGCTGAAAAACTGAAACCAGTAGCGAGTATCGAGTAGCGAGTAGCGAGCATCCACACCACCTAGCATCGAACGCATCTTCCGCCGCCCGCCTGCGCTGTCTTTCTACTCGCTCCTCACTACTCGCTCCTCGCTCCTTTTCCTTCCTCCGTGCCCTCCACTTCCATCGCTCTTTTCGCTTTTCTCGCGCCGCTGGTTTCCGCGGCGGTGATTGCGCTCCTCCTGCGCCGTCGTGGCGGCATCGCGTCGTATGTGTCGTCCGCGGCCGCCGCGCTCGTCGCCGCGGGCGCGCTGGCCCTTGCCTTTGGCGGAGAGCGCTTCGCTTTCTCGCAGGAGTGGCTGCGCCTCGGGGACTTTTCGCTCTCGATCGGAATCAAGTACGATGACCTTGCGGCCCTGATGCTCGCCATCGTCGGCGTAGTCGGATTCTGCGTTCATCTCTTCTCGCTCGGCTACATGGCCGACGACGCCGCCAAGGCCCGCTACTTCGGCGGACTTTCTGTCTTCATGTTCTCGATGATCGGTATCGTGTTTGCCGACAATCTGTTCATGATGTTCATCTTCTGGGAACTGGTGGGTTTCAGCTCCTACCTGCTGATCAATCACTACCACGAGAAGCAGTCGGCGGCGGACGCCTCCAAAAAGGCCTTCATCGTCAATCGCGTCGGCGACTTCGGTTTCCTCCTCGGCATCATCGCCTGCTATTACGCGCTCGGCACGGTCAGCCTCGACGGCATCGCCGAGAAGATCGGCGCCGGCTCAGTCGTGACCGCCGCCATTCCGCTCCTGCTGTTCTGCGGGGCGATGGGCAAGTCGGCTCAGATGCCCTTGCACGTGTGGCTCCCGGACGCGATGGAGGGTCCGACCCCCGTATCCGCCCTGATCCACGCCGCCACCATGGTCGCGGCCGGCATCTACATGCTCTGCCGCATCCAGGTGCTCATGGTCCCTGAGGCCCTGACGGTCATCATGTGGGTCGGCACGGTGACCGCGTTGTATGCGGCCCTTTGCGCGATCGTGCAGAGCGACATCAAGAAGGTCCTCGCTTACTCCACGCTTTCCCAGCTCGGCTACATGGTCGCTGCCTTTGGTCTCGGATCGATGGCGGTCGAGCATGCGGGCGAGGGCATGATGCACGCCATGGTGCTGCCGGTCGGCGTCGGCGCCGCCATGTTCCACCTGACGACCCACGCCTTTTTCAAGGCGCTGATGTTCCTTGGTTCGGGCTCGGTTATTCATGGCTGCCACCACGAGCAGAACATTTTCCGTATGGGCGGCCTGAACCGGAAGATGCCGCTGACGTTCTCCACGTTCACGATTGGCGTCGCGGCCATCATCGGCTTTCCCTACCTCGCGGGTTTCTTTTCCAAGGATGCGATCCTTTTCCTCGCGATGAAGAACAACACCGCCGTCTTCGCGTTGCTGGCGCTGACCGCGGTCCTCACGTCCTTTTACATGGTGCGGCTCTGGCGCATCGTCTTCTTCGGCACCCCGCGCAGCCAGGAAGCCGAGCACGCTCATGAGGGTGGTCTCAGCATGACGCTCCCGTTGGTGATCCTTGCGATCCTCTCGATCGTCGGTGGCTACACCGCGATCTACGGCAACGCCTTCGCGGAGGTTTGGGCCCTCATTCCCGTCGCCCACGGCTCCGACCACACGATCATCCTCGCGGTCAGCGTGGCGGTCATGGTCCTCGGTGCCGGTTCTGCGCTGTTGCTCTACAAGCGCCTGGGTGGCGATGCCCTCGAAGCCAAGGCCCCGGCTGTCTTCGATGGCTTGGGGCTCCTGAAGGAATCCTTCGACGGTCTCTACAATTATTACGTGGCCAAGGTGCAGCAGCGCTTCGCGATGCTGCTGAATTTTGTTGAGCAGATCTTTCTCGCCGGCGTGATCGTGCGTGGCTTTGCCGGCGTCGTCGGCCTGGTCGGCATTGGCGCCCGCGCCCTGCACGTCGGCAGCCTGCACGCCTATGTCTACTGGTTCCTGCTCGGGGCCGTGCTTCTCTGGGCCTTCGCCGCGGGCGGCTTCTAACGCGATTTCGTGATGAACACCCTGCCTGTTGATCCCCTTCTGCTGTCCATCGCGACACCGCTCGTCGTGGCCCTGGCCATTGGCCTCGGGCTGCAAAAGCGCCATTCGGTCAAGCTCGCCTACGTCGGCTTCGGCGTGCCGGCGCTGATCGCGGTGTGGCTCTGGTCGCAGTTCCCCGGCGATCCGGGTGCGAGCTATGTGTTCATGACCCGGTACAACACCGGCCTGCAGGACCTCGGCTTCACCCTCGCGCTGGGCCTCAACGGCATCTCGATGCCCCTGTATGTGATGGCCGGCATCGTCGGCCTGGCTGCGGGCCTCTACGCCATCCAGTCCGGGGCCGAGCGGCTCAAGGTCTACCTGATGCTCCTGTTGGTCATGCAGGGCGGCCTGATGGGCGTCTTCGCCAGCATCGACATCTTCTTTTTCTACTTCTTCCACGAACTCGCGCTGATCCCGACCTTCATCATGGTCGGCATCTGGGGCGGACGTGACCGCAGCTATGCGGCGATGAAGATGACGATCTACCTCACCGCCGGCGCGATGCTTTCGCTGATTGGCCTGATCGCGATCTACCTGAAGAGCGGGGCGGAGACCTTCGACATGATCACGCTCCGCACGGAGCTGATGATGCACCCGATGGAGTTCGTCACCCAGAAGTACATCTTCGGGATTCTCATGGTGGGCTTCGGCACGCTGGTCTCGCTCTGGCCCCTGCACACCTGGGCGCCCCTCGGCTATGGCGCCGCCCCGAGCTCGGCCGCCATGCTCCACGCGGGCGTGCTCAAGAAGTTCGGCCTCTACGGCCTGATCCAGATCGCGCTCCCCCTCGTTCCGGCCGGCGCGGCCCACTGGGCCATGCCGCTCGCCGTCCTCGGGGTGGTGGGTAATGTCCTCATCATCGGCTTCATCACCATCGCCCAGCGCGATCTGAAGCAGATGATCGGCTACAGCTCCGTGATGCACATGGGCTATGCCTTCCTTGGCATCGCCTGCCTTTCGACCCTCGGCGCGGGTGGGGTGGTGCTGATGATGGTGGCGCACGGCCTTTCGGTCGCGCTGCTCTTCCTGCTCTCAACCTGCGTCTATCACCGCACGCACACCTTTGACATGGCGGACATGGGCGGCCTCGCGCAGAAGACGCCGGTCCTCGCCGCCTTCTTCGTCACCGCGACGATGGCCAGCATCGGCCTACCGGGCCTCGCCAATTTCTGGGGTGAGCTGGCGATCTTCGTGGCGGCGTGGGACTTCTCCCCCACGCTGACCGCACTGTCGGTCGCGGGCGTGGTGATCTCCGCCATCTACGGCCTGCGCTCCGCGGCCCGGGTTTTCTTTGGACCCACCTCCGAGCAATTCAACGGCGTGATCGCGGCGCATCCTCCGGCGGATCTCCGCTGGTCCGAAAAGATTCCCGCGCTGATCCTGATCATTGCGCTGCTCTTCATCGGCTTCTGGCCCAAGTCCCTCTCCACGCCCCTCGACTCGGCCCTGCGCGCCCTTTACCCGGCCGTTGAGGCCCCGGCGGCCCAGGTCGTTTCCCGGTAAGCAATCTTCTTCCTTTCGACGCGATGAATTACGAGCTTCTTCAAGCCGCTGCCGCATCCAACACCTGGGGGGCGATCCTCCCGGAGTTGCTGCTCGGCTGCCTGGCCCTCGGCCTCCTGGTCCTCGAGATCGTGCTGCCCAAGAAGCGGCATGACCTGATCCCCGCCCTCGCGATTGCCGGACAGGTGGCGATCCTCGTCGGGCTCTTCATCAACTTCCGTACCGGCTACCTCGGCGAAACCACGTTCAATGGACTACTAAAGCACACGGAGAGCGGCCAGTTCCTCCGCGCGTTCTTCCTGCTGAGCTCGATTCTGGTGAGTGTCCTCGGCGTGGTGGCGCTGGCCAAGCAGAAGATGCCGCGGATCGAGTTCTTCCACATCGTGATGGTCGTCTCGGCCGCGATGATGCTGCTGGCCCAGGCCAATCACTTCGTCCTGCTCTTCGTCGCCCTTGAGACGATCACGGTCGGCTTCTACATCCTCGTGAGCTACACGCGGTCCAATCCGCTGTCGCTCGAGGCCGGACTCAAGTACCTGATCATGGGTGCCCTGAGCTCGGGCCTCCTGCTCTTCGGCATTGTGCTGCTTTACGGTGTGGCGGGAAATCCCGCGCTGCCCGCGCACACGGCGGAATCGATGAATTTCGATGCCCTGCGCCTCTTCCTCGCCGCCAATCCGGACAACGTGCTCGCCTCGATCGGCATCGTGCTGGTGCTGTCGGGCGTGGCCTTCAAGGTTGGCGCAGTTCCCTTCCAGATCTGGATCCCGGATGTCTACCAAGGTGCGCCGACCCCGGTTACAGCGTTCCTGGCCGTGGCCTCCAAGGCCGCGGGTTTTGCGATCCTCCTGATCCTGGTCCGCACCTTCGCGCCGTACGCTTCGCTCACGACCCCGGTTCTCACGATCATGGCGGCGGCGACGATCCTCTTCGGCAATCTGGCCGCCCTAACCCAGCACAACGTCAAGCGCCTGCTCGGCCTCTCCGGCGTGGCGCATGCCGGTTACCTACTGCTCGGCGTCGTGGCGGTGTCCGCGACCAACAGCGCCCTCGCGGTGGGGGCGATCCAGTTCTACCTCTTTGCCTACCTGCTCGCGTCCTTTGCCGTCTTCGGGGTCATGACCCACGTGGCGGGTATGGATGACGCCGACCAAGACCTCGACCACTACGCCGACCTCGGCAAGACGCACCCCTTCCTCGCGACGGTGCTGGCGATCGGGCTGGGCTCGCTCGCGGGCATTCCTCCGCTGGCCGGCTTCATGGGCAAGCTCCTGATCTTCATCGCGGCCTTTAAGGCCGGCCTCTATGGCCTGCTCGGCGTGGCGATCTTCGGCGTGGTGATCTCGATCTACTACTATTTCGGCTGGATCAAGGCGGCGTTCTTCTCGACCTGGAAAGCCGAAGGCGCGCCGGACACCCGCCCAGCCCGCACCGAGGTCAGCATCACCGCCCGCCTGACCTTGGCGAGTCTCGCCCTGGCGTCGATCATCCTCGGCTTCTACCAAGGGCCGTTCGGTGACTGGCTGATGCTGCGTTAAGTGCGGACGGAGCGGATGTCTCCGGCGCTCTGCAAGCAAGGACTCATAAGCGCGCCGTTTAGGGGGAAGTCATTTGCCCCTTTGCGCTGGTCTCTCCCCAATAGGAAATGCCCTCGCTCGCACACTCGACCCACAGTATCCGGGATCATGTCAATAGGTTAGCATTGACCCCTTCGGATTGGCTCCCCTTTGGATTGGCTACGGATGTGTGTGAGCAGTTCGCGATTCGCCGCAAGACGCGCACAGGCGCCTTGAGCCGGACGCGGCAGACCAATCCGAGGGGGCCAGGGCGCTCTGGGCTGGACTGAAATTTCGGCTTTGTGCAATAGTATTGCATCTGTGTCCGAAACTAAAACTAGTCTATTTTCGTTCCGAAATCGTCCTTTGGCTTGTTTTGAAATGAAAAAAGCATAGTTTTTGTTTCAAAAATGGGTAGGCATTCTACATCCACCGATACTCACGTGCTCGCCCGAATCCACCAGAACGGACCGGGTTGGGTGTTCACGCCTTCGGCCTTTCATGACTTGGGCAGCCGGACCGCTATCGCTCTCGCGCTTTTGCGCCATAAACGGGCCGGTACCATTAGGCCGCTCGGTCGAGGTCTCTACGACTATCCGCGACGGGATCCGCAGCTCGGTCTATTGTCACCTTCGACTGATGCCGTGGTGGCTGCCTTGAAGGGACGGGATTCCATTCGGATACAACCGACCGGCGCCTACGCGGCGAACCTGCTCGGCTTGTCCACGCAGGTGCCCATGAAGCTCGTATTTCTCACAGACGGTCCCAGTCGCCTCGTGCGGCTCGGGCAGCAGGTTATTCAACTGCGCCGTACCACGCCGCGCAATATGGCGACTGCTGGCAGAATCAGTGGGCTCGTCATCCAAGGTCTCCGGCACCTTGGTCAAAGTCAGGTGGGCGAGACAACCTTTAGTCTCCTGAACCAGCGCTTGACCGATAAGGACAAGGCACAGCTGAGGGAGGACGTATCGTTTGCCCCGGCATGGATGGTCCCAATGCTGCGCCGGCTCGCCCAAACCTCGTCATCTCCATGAACGAATTCATCCGTCTCCCATCGGACCGGCTGCGAACGATCTATGACGAAGCACAGGGCCGCCGCGGCCTGCCGGCTCAAAGCCTTGAGAAGGACCTGTGGGTCTGCTGGACCTTGCGTGAACTTTTCCAGCTACCGGTCTGGTCGGAGCGACTCACCTTCAAAGGCGGCACTTCGCTCTCGAAGGCCTGGAAGTTGATCGAGCGTTTTTCAGAAGACATCGACTTAGTCATCGATCGGGAATTCCTCGGCTACGGCGGCGCAGCGCTGAGCGGCAACCAGCAGCGAAAGTTGAAAGTGGAGTGCAGTCGACGCATCCACGAGGAAATGAAGCCGGCATTGACCGAACGCTTCCGCGCTCTCCTGCCGGCCGGTGCCGAGTGGTCACTCGAAGCCGCCACGGATGAGGAAGATCGGGACCGGCAAACGCTCCTCTTCAGGTATCCGAGCGTCTTTGGCGTACCTTCCCCATACCTGCGGCCCGTCGTGAAAATTGAAATGGGCGCCCGTGGCCAGCCCGAGCCGGCTGCGCCTGCCCCGATCCTGCCCTATGTTGCCGAGGCTATCCCCGAGCTCATCAAGGACGCAGCTTTTGCGGTCCGAACGGTGGAAGCGCGTCGGACCTTTTGGGAAAAGGTGCTGCTGCTTCATGAGGAGACTTACCGCCCGGCGCCCGCTGGCGGAGCTGTGCGCAAGGCCGGTCTCGCGCGCCACTATTATGACGTATGGCGGCTCATCGACAGCGGTGTTGCCGCGCAGGCATTGGGCGATCCTGGGCTCTTTGAGCAAGTGGTGGAGCACCGCCAGGTGTTCTTCAGTTACAGTTGGATGGACTATGCGACCATGCGCCGGGGCGCTCTTCGGTTACTGCCGCTTGACCACCAACTTGATGTCTGGCGCCAGGACTACGATGCAATGCGCGCCGAGATGTTCTTTGGCCCTACCGTGGAATTTGATGCGGTCCTCGGGTCCGTAGGCGCGTTCGCACGCCAGTTCAACGAAGCGGGAGCCGCTCCTTCGACCTGACCATCGCCAGTGATCTCGTGCCGTGTTCGATCGGTATGATCCAGGGACATAGGTAACAGATCGTACGATCCGGCAGGATGGGTAACACATAAAGCGGAGTGATGGGTTGCACCTATCGTCACGATGCGAGTCGTCACGTGATTTGATGGATAGCGAACAAAGGCGGGAACCGGGAGGAACCGCGTCACGTTGCGTGGGGACATCACGCCCGGCTCGGGTGTGACGGGGCTCGTCGCTTTTGACCCGGTGGATTTCCCGCTTTCCCTTTCCGGTCGTTTCGGGCTTCTTGCGTTCATCGCATGCGTATCACCGGACTTGCCCTTGTCCCGCCCCCGTCCGCCGCCGATCTGCCCAAGGTCACGCCTGAGCTGCTCGCCTCCGTCCTGGCCCGCTACTCGCGCTCCAACGAGGGCATTCACAAGATCCTTGAGAAGGTCGACCTCGCCAACCCCGACGCCTCGATCGACCGCATCCTCAAGTTCGTCGACTACGGCCATGCCTCCATCGGCGGCCTGACCGGTGGCCTCGCCATCGCCCTCGACGATGTGTCGATGTGGCTGGCCTATAAAATGTTTGAGATCGCCCAAATGGCCGATGGACAGGAGTCGAGCACGCGCTACATCACGATGGACGCGGCCAATCTCCCCACCGCCGCCGAACTCGGTATCCCCGACGATCTGGCCGCCCAATGGTCCGATGTCATGGCGCGGTCCTTCGCCGCCTACCACGCCGAGTACGCCCGCCTCGATGCGGCCGCGCTGGCCCAGCCGGACCTCGTCCGCCTGCCCCCCGACGCTAAGCCCGCCGTGGTGACGCGGCTCCGCAAGAACTACGCGCTGGATCGCGCCCGTTACTTCATCCCCTTCGCCACCCGCACGAATCTAGGTCTGGTGCAGTCGTCTCGCATGTGGGCCCAGACGGTGAAGCACCTCGATTCGCTCGGTCACCCCGAGGCCCGTGCCGCTGCGCACCTCATCCGGGAGGAACTCCTCAAGCAGTCACCCCGGCTAATGCGCCACAGCTCCGCCGAACCGTCCTACCAGCGTCAGGCCGAGCAGGAGCTCGCGGCGAGCCTTTCCCTGGGTCTCGCACGGATGTCCACCGCCCCGTTGGCCGACCAAGTCTGGGTCAAGGTTGACCGCGACGCCCCGCCTTGGCTGACGCAGGAGCAGCCCGTCCCGGAGGCGTTGCGTCATCGGGCCAATCGTTATGGCCACCAAGGCCTGGCCACCCGGCGGATGCGGGTCTCGTTCGCTTGGAACAACATGGCTTTGGCTGAATTGCGGGATCTGAACCGCCATCGCACCGGCCACCGTTACGCTCCGTTGATTCAGGCGGGTTTTTATCTTCCACCGGAGATCAGCCATGCCGCGCACCAGCCCCTGCTCGATGCGCAGGCGGAGCTCACGCGCGAGCTCATGCGCCGGGGCTCGCCGGCCTATGTTTACTCGCTGCTGCTCGGTGCGCAGACGCCCTTCGAGCACAGCACGCAGGCGGACAAGTTCATCTATGAGGCCGAACTTCGGACCGGCATGGGGGCGCATTTCCGCTATGCGGAGCACCTCAGTGCGGTGCTGAAAGTGTTTCTGGACGAAGTGCCCGAGGCCAAGGCCTGGGTGGTTGAGGGAACCGCGGAGCCAGAATAGTCTTACCACAAAGTCATGTCAGTCAGAGCAGTAGCGAATATTGCATGCGGCCAAAACCCTCCATACCCCTTGCCGTGGCTGGCGACTGATCCGTTCGTTTTGGCGTGGGATCGTGGGC
>CAMAXB010000102.1 GCA_945862035.1 Opitutus sp. GAS368 | reverse complement strand
CGTGGTCCAGCGCGACCTCCGTCTGGACAAAGGGCAGGAAAATTCGGCCACGGTCGGCCTCAGCGATTCCGGGACCCGGGTCGCGAACCGCGAACACCCGCGGGCCGCCCGGCGCGGGCCGTGTGACCGTCACCTCCACCTCACCGGAGCGAGTAAGCTTCACCGCATTGCTTTCCAGATTAACCCCTCTTTGTCGCAAGCGGCTGCCATCAGTCTGGATCATGGCCGGCACCCCGGGATCAATCCGACGCAGCAGCTCGATTCGCTTCTCCGCCGCCCAGCGGCCAAAGACCTCCCGCGCATCCAGCTCCGCCGGGCCAAAGGTCGCGGTGGACCGCCGAAGATCAGCCAGCAGCACCCCGACCGCATCCAGCCCGGCGGCCATCACCACCCGCCAGCCCGCGGATTACCCTGCCTTTGAGGGTTCGAGCGGCATCGGGAAACGGCGAGCAGCCAACGCCCTCCGCCGCGCAAGGGCAGCGTCGAGGCGCCCGGCCGGACACGAAAAAGCCGCCGCATTGCTGCGGCGGCTTGAAAGTGCAGGACTGAGGTTCTGCCTACTTCTTAAGGTGACCGGAGACCAGCTTGGTCATCTCGAACATGCTGACAGACTTCTTGCCATTGAAGACAACCTTCAACTTGTCGTCGGCGTCGATCTGGGTCTTCACCTTCTTGTTTTGAAGACCGTTCTTCTTGATATAATCCCAGAGCTTTTTGGTCAGCTCCGTACGGGGGAGAGGCTTCGCCCCAACGACGGCCGCAAGGGCGTCGTCAGGCGTAACCGGCTTCATGAATGCTGCGTTGGGTTTGCGTTTTGCCATAACAGAACTTGGGTTTAGAGGTGGTCGGGTCGAACGCAACACGATTTTCAGAGGGAAAATCGCGTTTTCCAGAGGAGAAATTTCGCGCTTGCGCCCGCGGGCCGCTCCGTTTCTCAGGTTCGGTCGTCCATCTGGACGAATTGGCGGTGCAGCGCGGCGTAGTGCCCGCGCAATGACAGCAGCTCCGCATGCGTGCCCCGCTCGACGATGCGGCCCCGATCCAGCACGAGCACCAGATCCGCATGGCGGATGGTGCTGAGGCGGTGGGCGACGACAAGACTCGTGCGGCCCGCCAGCAGCCGCGCGAGCGCCTGCTGCAGCCGCGCCTCCGTGAGGGCGTCGATCGCACTCGTCGCCTCATCGAGGATGAGCAGGCGCGGATCCGCCAGCAGCGCGCGGGCAAAGCACACGAGCTGGCGCTGGCCGGCGGAAAGCGCGGCGCCGCGCTCCCCCACCTCGGTGAGAAATCCCTGCGGCAGCCCCTCGATCAGGTCGCGGCAGCCGAGCTGCTCCGTGACCGCACGCACCTCGTCGTCCGTCGCAGAGGGTCGGCTCTGCCGGATGTTCGCCAGCACCGTGCCGCCAAAAAGATAATTCTGCTGCGGCACGATGCCCATCTGCCGGTGCAGGGAACCGCTGGTGATCCGCGCGAGGTCCGCATCATCGACCAGTACGCGCCCGGCCGTCGGCAGATAAAACTTGGTCACCAGATTGATGATTGAGCTCTTGCCACTTCCCGTGTGCCCCACCAGCGCAACCGTCGACCCGGCGGGCGCCACGAAGCTCACGTCATACAGCACCGGCTGCGCCGGATCGTAGCCGAAGTTTACCCGGTCCAGCTCGACCCGGACGCCGCGCGCCGCCGCGCCGCCTGCGGGACGGGGATCGGGCAGATCCCGCGCCGCGGGATCGTCCTCCCAATCCGGCTTGGCGTCCAGCAGGCGGAAGACCCGCTCGGTGCCGGCCATCGCAATCAGCGCCTGGTTGTACTGGTTGCCGATGATCTGGATCGGCGCGAAAAATAGGTTCGCGAGAAAGAAGAACTGGATCAGCTCACCCACCTCCATGAAACCATGGAAGGTCCGCCAGCCGCCGAGCATGAGCAGGATCGCGATGAAGAACTGGCTGTTCAGCTCGAGCAGCGGCATCAGGATCGCGGAGGTCCGAGCGAGCGCGATGTTGTACCGCGAGTGGTCGTTGAGCAGGCTCCGGAAGAGGCCGGCATTGGTCTCCTGCCGGACAAAGCCCTGGGTCACCCGCATGCCGTTGACCGACTCGGCCAGGGTGGCGGTCACCCGGCTGAAGCTCTCCTGGGCCGCCCGCGAGTCGCGGCTCAGCCGGCCGCGAAAATGGCGGTTGAGCGACCAGAGCACCGGGGCCATCAACGCCACGACGAGGAACATGACCGGGTCACACCAGAGCATCACCGCGGCCGAAAAAACCATCTGCCCGATCTGCACCGTGCTGACAAAGAACACGTCCTGGATTCCGGTGCGCAGGGACTCCACGTCGGATGTCACGCGCCCGAGGATGCGACCGAGCTTGATGCGATGAAAGAAGGCCATCGGCATCCGCTGCACGTGGACAAAGATCTCGTGCCGCAGCGCACCGACCACGACCTCGCCGATCTCCTGGGCGTAACGCTGCCGGAAATGGAACAGCCCGTCGGTCAGAAGCGCGAGCAGGCCGAACACCGCGAGGTACGCCGGCAGGGCGGCGGCATCGTGCCGCGCGATCGGACCCGAGATGGTCAGGCCGATCATCCAGGCCAGCGCCGGGAGCTGGACCGAGCGGATCAGCGTCAGGGCGATCAGCACATTGAGTTTGGCCCGGACGGGGCGGGCGTAGCCGAAGAGCCGACGGATCAGCGACCACTCCAGCGGCTTGAACTGCGGCTCGTCGTCCTCCTCGTCGCGGAGGCGTTGCACGAGCACAGCGGGGCTAGACGGCTTCACGAGAGACCCTCCTCGCGCAGCTTGAGCTCGGCGAGCTCACGGCTGTCGACCAGCTGGAGATTGGCCACATGCAGGTAGGGCCCAGGTAGTTTGATCAGCTCCTCGTGCGTGCCGCGTTGCACGATCCGGCCTCCCTCCATTACGAGGATAAAGTCGGCCCGGCGGAGGGTGCTCAGCCGATGGGCGACGATGAAGGTCGTGCGACCGGCGATAGCCCGGTCAAGCGCGTCGAAGATTTCCTGCTCCGTCTCGCTGTCGATCGCCGCCGTCGGATCGTCGAGGAGCAGGATCGCCGGCTCCAGCAGCACGGCCCGGGCGATCGCGAGGCGCTGGCGCTGGCCGCCGGACAGGCTGCTGCCACTCTCGCCCAACACCGTGTCGTACCCGAGCGGCAGGCGCACGATGAACTCGTCCGCCGCCGCGATCTTCGCCGCCTTGACGATCTGCTCGCGCGTTGCCCCGGGATGACCGAAGGCGATGTTGGCCGCGATGGTGTTTGAGAAAAGGAAGCTCTCCTGAAAGACGATGCCGATGTTCCGCCGCAGGTCGTCGAGGTGCAGCGTCCGGGCGTCGAAGCCGTCGATCAGAATGCGCCCGCCGTCCGGATCGTGAAAGCGCGGGATCAGGCCCATCAGCACGCTCTTGCCCGCGCCTGTGGCTCCGAGAATGGCCACGCATTGCCCCGGCTTCACCTCGAGATTGATGTCGTGCAGGACGGGTGAATCAATGCCCGCCCCGCGGTAGCCGAAGCGGACTCCTTCAAAGCGCACCGCGCCCTCGAATCGCGGCCGGCGGATCGCGTCCGGAGCGCTGATGACCTCCACCTTGGCGTCAAGAATCTCGAAGACGCGCCGGGCCCCCACCAGCGACTGCTGGATGCTGCTCGTGATGGTCGCGATCTGATTGATCTGACCGGAGAACTGCTCCAGCAGGCCCGCGAAGACGACGAGGCCGGCCCCCAGCGGCAGGTCGCCTTGGATTACCTGCCAGCCCCCATAACCAAGCAGCACCATCATGTTGACCCGCGTCAGGAAGCCCACCGCCGGGGAAAATAGGCTCACGCGCCAGAAAATCCCGCGCTGCTGCTCAAACACCTCGCGATTGCGCACCTCGAACGCCGCCCGATCCTCGGCCTCGCGGCCAAAGCCCTTGATGACCTGAATACCCTGGATGCTCTCGGCAAAATGCTGGACCAGCTTGTCGACCAAATCCCGGTTTCGCCGGTAGCGTGGTTGGATGATGCGGGAGAACCACGCCGTCATCAGCGCAAGCACCGGGGTCGTGGCGAGGCAGGCCAGCGTGAGGCCCGGGCTCAGGCTCAGCATGTAGACGAGGTAGACCGTCAACGACACCCCCATGATCACGCCCTGGATAAGCACCTGATCCACAAACATGCGCACCGCCTGCACATCCCCCGTCACCCGCGTGATGATCGACCCGGTCGTGTTGGCGTCAAAGAAACGAAAGCTGAGCCGCTGGAGCTTGTCGTAGATCTCGGCCCGCAGATCGATCACCAGATGCTGCTGCACCAACCGGTTGACCGAAATCGTGTAGGCGTAGTTGAGAAATGCGCGAACGAGCGCCAGCGCGAGAATGCACCCCGCGATCACCGCAATCACCTGCGTCCCCGACCAGACGTCGGGCAGGTGCAGGCCGAAAATCCCGTCGGGCCGGGCGACAACCTCGCCCACCCCGCGCGTGCCCAATTCATGGCGGATGTAATCAATACCGATGCCCGTCAGGCTGAGCCCACTCAGGCCGAGCGTGAGCAGAACCAACTGCAATCCAAGTACCTGCAAACACCGTCGCCGATAGCGCCACGCCAGACCGGTCAACCGCACCACAAGCTGCCAGTTGCCGGGCTCGGCCTGGCGCTCAATGGACTTGGGATCGGACGGCATGGAACGACCGACCCTAAGAACCCGCTTGGGTGGCGCACGTCTTTTCTCGGCCTCCCTCGGTGGGCACCCGCCCCAAGACCAGCAATCAGCGGGTCGCGGGGGCCGGCGGCGCTCCGCCTTGTGTCGTGTTGCGCAGCGCGCGACGACGCGCGACTTCGGTCGCGACATTCTCGAGGCGCTTGGCCTCTTCCGGGGTAAGCTCACGCGGCGCCGACGGCGCGCCGGCCGCGTTGTCGGCGTTGTCGGGACGCCGGCCGCGATTATTGCCGGTTCCGGGCGCCGGCAACGCCGCCAGCGCCAGCGGGGTGATCCGGGACTCGGGCAGGCGCAGGCTCAGGACGCGGCCGGCATAGTCGATCGTGACCGCGTCCGATGCCTCGTCGTGGGCCTTGACGGTGAAACTATGGCCCGGCTCATCGAGGCCTACCCAACGACTCTGCTTAGTCGACGGGTCAAAGAGATTGAACAGGCGGGTCGCGCCGGTGCCCACAATGCCGCGCAGCTCTAGGGGCGCGTTCTCGGTCGGACCCTCCACCGCGCTCGCGCCCGGGAGGAAAGGGGAATCCGCCGCCAATTCCTGCGCCCCACCCCGCACGCCGAGCGCGAGGGCCAGAAGGGAACCAAGAAGGAGGGTGCGAGACGACGCCATGGCCGGAACAGGGTATGACGTGCCCGGGGGCGGTCAAGTAACGGGCTTGGCCGGATTTCCCCCAGAAGCGAGCCGACGAGCCACCTCACCCTCAAGGTAAACCGTCTGGGAGGGGAAGGCGAAGGACAACCCGCGGGCCTGAACCGCCCGCATCATCGCCAGGTTGATGCGCTGCCGAACCTGCAGGTGGGCCAGGAAGTCCGGGTCCTTTGTCAGGTAGACGACCCAGATGTCGAGCGACGAGGCGCTGTAATCGCGAAAGCAAACCATGACGGAGGCAGGGTCGACCTCCGGTTGTGCGAGAATGATCGCCCTTAGCTCCCCGACGATCGCCTCCATTTTGTCGGCAGGGGTATCGTAAGTCAGGCCGATCACCTGCTCGACGCGCCGCTGGGTGAAGCGGGAGAGATTCGTGATCGCTTCCGCTGCGACGGTCTTGTTGGGAATCGTGATCAGGGCCTTGGCGAGGGTCCTCAGCTTGGTGGAACGCAGGCCAATGTCTTCAACCAAGCCCAAGTGGGAGCCAATCTGGACCGTCTCCCCCACCTTGAAAGGTTGGTCGATCGCGACGACGACCGAGCCAAACAGGTTCGCAATCGTGTCCTGCGCGGCCAGGGCGAAAGCCAAGCCCCCGATCCCTAGGCCGGCAAGAAACGCCTTCACATCCGCCCCCACGCTTTGCGCGATCAGGAGGACACCGAACACGACAAACATCACCACCAGGGTCTTTTTGATCCAGGGCATGAACGCCGCGACCCCCAGCTGGCGCTCGCGGGTGATCTCGTGCAGGTGATCGAGTACCGTGTTGAAGGCCCGCAGGAACAGCCAAAAGAGGGCGCACGAGAAAGCCACGGTCGCCGCATGGGCGAGAACCACATCGACCTGAGGGGAAAGCTTCAGGACCCTAACCGCGGCGTATGCGCCGAGCAGGGCGATGATCGCCTTGACTGGATCCTCCAGCGCCGGGAACAGCTTGTCGTCGAGCGTGGTCTTGGTCTTGGCGGCCAGCTTCTTGAAAAAGACGAAGAAAATCGTGGCGCCCACCCGTCGCAGGAGGAACGAACCGACCAAGAGCAGGGCCGCGATGCCGTAATGCTGCCAGGTGTTGCCGCTCCCCCGTACATCAAAAAGGGCGAGCAGAGCATCCACCAGATACTCCAGAAAATCGGGGACCCGGGCTTCCACCTGCCCCGTCGCGACCGCCGCAGCGGCCGCCGTCGTATGAGCGGCGCTGCTCGCCGCTCCGGGAACAGAATCCTGCGCCCACATCACTCCGGCCAGAGCCGGCAAGATCATCGCATGGCCGAAGATTCGAAGTGCCCACATCCCCCTTTATTGCGTTGGCCGGTCGCTTCCTGTCAACCCACACGCACCGCAGGCTTGCCCCCACCGGTTCAGGTTGCGCACACTGTGCCTCAATTTTTCACTCATGAACGCTCTGCCACTCTGGGCCTGGGGTGCCTTTCTCCTCTTCATCGTCGCGATGCTCGCGCTCGACCTCGGTGTTTTCCACCGGAAGTCGCACGACATCAAGATGAAGGAGGCGCTCGGCTGGTGCGGTGTCTGGTTCACCCTCGCGATGATCTTCAATGGCATCGTGTGGAAGTGGCTCGGGCCTAAGTCGGCGCTGGAGTTCTTCACCGGCTACCTGATCGAGATCTGCCTGAGCGTGGACAATGTCTTCGTTTTCATCGTGGTGTTCACCTACTTCAAGGTCCCGCCGCGCCACCAGCATCGCGTGCTGTTCTGGGGCATCGTCGGTGCCGCGGTGATGCGCCTCCTCTTTATCTTCGCCGGCATCAGCCTGTTGGAGCGCTTTCACTGGCTCATTTACGTGTTCGGCGCCTTCCTTGTGATCACCGGAATCAAGATGGCCCTGCCCAAAAAGGAGGAGCTCGACCCGGAAAAGAACATCGCCGTCCGCCTGTTCCGGAAGTTCTTCGCCGTAACCCCAAAGTACGTCGAGGGTCAGTTCTTCGCGATCCACCATGGCAAAAAGATGGCTACCCCGCTGTTCATCGTGCTGCTCGTCATTGAGACCACCGATGTGGCCTTCGCCCTCGACTCCATCCCCGCCGTGCTCGCGATCACCAGCGATCCCTTCATCGTCTTTACTTCAAACATCTTCGCGATCCTCGGCCTGCGTTCCCTCTATTTCGCCCTCAGCGGCGTCATGGGTCTCTTCCGCTATCTCGGGCTCGGCCTTTCCTTCATCCTGGCCTTTATCGGGGTCAAGATGCTGATCTCTTCAATCTACCATGTCTCGATCGGGATTTCGCTCGGCGTGATCGCCCTGACGCTCGCCGTGTCCATCGGCGCGTCCCTGCTGATTCCAGAGAAGAAGGCATAAGGCGTTTTCGAACGCGCAATCAGCGCTCTTTTTCGGTCCGCCGATGGAACGCGTTGCCCTCAACGCATTGGCTTGGCTCCCGCAGCCACGGGATTCAATCAAGCGGCTCGAGAAAGCCGCTCCCTTTCCGGTTCAATCAAACCTCAAGGCAGGAAGCGCGCGGCCCACTCGGACCGCCCCAGCGGACGCGGACGCCAGACCCCGAATACGCGGTAGCGGACCCGCGCCACTCCCGCGTACGCCGCATCCCGCCAAACGCGGGGCAGGATCCCGATCCAGGCCAGCGGGGTAGACAAACCACCCACCGCGCGCAGGGCCCCGACCACCCCGTCCGTTCGCATCAGATGGTCCGCGCGATCGCGCCGCGACCAGTCCGGGACGAAAATCAGGCTGTCGAAATCCTCCGTCGGCAAGCCGTGCGTCCGCAGGTAGGCCTGCGCCGAGGCCCCCTGCAGCGGCGCGTAGTGGAGGCGACCCGTCCGGTCCAAACGGATCAGGATCCGCACCACCCCATTGCACAGGCCGCATTCCCCGTCAAAGAACAACACCGCGCCAATCGCGGATCCCTCCCGCGAGGGACTCAGGTCAGGTTCCGGTCCGCCATTCACGGTCTCCGCGCTCATCGGGCCCCTTTCGCCCAAACCTCGGCCACATCCGCAAGATCGCACGCGAGGTCGACGACACCAGCCAAGCACGCGCACTGGGCCTCCTGATGAAAGGCGCCCTGCTCCTTGTACATCACGACACCGTCCTTGAGCCCTAGGCCACCTCGGAGCTGGCCTTGGTCGTACAGCGCGGCGAGTTTCGCCCGCAACTCCGGCAGGAAGGCCGCGCGAAAAAACTCCGGCTGATTTGTCTGAATAAACCAAGCGGCGTCAAAGGCGGGATCACCCACCTGCACTTCCTTTGTCCCGAACAATTCGCCCAGCCGCGTCAAAATCCCCTGCCGATCAATCGCAAAGGTCAGCCCCCCCGCCGCCACCGGCGTGATCGCCATGGCTGCCCAAATGACGCGCGATTTGCCCGACCCCGTTGCAAACGAAAAAAACGCCGCTCGCTTGCCCCGAATCATCCCACTGGCTTTCGGCGCCGGGTAAAACCTTCCGAACTTCGGCTGCGCCGGTTCCAACGCCAGCCCCAGCCGGTCCGCCAAGGCCTGCCCGTTCCGCCGCGCGGTCGCCGAGGCCCGCGCTCCCACCCACGCAATCAGCAGGGGAATGCCGCCCGCAAGGGTCAGCACAATCAGCACCGGACCAAGGTTATCCATGCCAGGTATGCTGGGAATCCTGCGGCGCAATCCCAAGAAAAAAGCCGGACCCTAGCGGGTCCGGCCGATTTTGCGGCAGGCCGCGCACGCCACGGCCCGCACCTCGATCAAGCGACCGCAATCTTGCGTCGTTTGACTGCCTCCGTCTTCGGCAGCGACACCCGCAGCACGCCGTCCTTGAGCTCCGCGCGCACCCGCTCCAACGCAAGCGCGTGGTCATGGCGCAGCACCAGCTCATACGGGACATCCGTGCTCTCGCGGTAAAGAGGGATCCAGCTCTCCGGACACTTCCAGCCGCGACGGCCCACAATGCGCAGCACGTCGTCTTCCGCGGTAATCTCAAGGTCCTCCTTGGCGACGCCCGGGAGGTGCACAACCAGGCCGAAGGCATCGGCCGCCTCCTTGATCTCATCGAGCGGGTGCAACGAAGGAACCGACTCAAGTTTGGCGGGGCTGGCCGTCGGAGCGGACGAACCACGCGCGAAGGGTGAAACGAGGGATTGGAACAGGCTCATGGGATTGTCTCCTTGATGAAGGGTGATGAGGAATTCGGACTTCACTTGACGGCCACGGTCACCTTGCGCGGCTTGCTCTCCTCACGCTTCGGCAGCGTGACGGTGAGAATGCCGTTTTCATAGGCGGCCGTGATCTTGTCCACCTGCACGGCCGCATCCGGCACGGTGACCGAACG
>CAMAXB010000101.1 GCA_945862035.1 Opitutus sp. GAS368 | reverse complement strand
CCTGGCCCTTCGAGGAACCGACGGTATTTCAATCCCGGGCGGAGAGCTACCAGTCGATCACGGCCCGCCGCCGCTGAGCGGGGAGGGGAGCGGCCTGCTAATTATTACAACAGTAGGCGATGAGATCGCGTCAATTCGGAGGTTGACGCAACTACCCCCGTTTGCCTTCTTTAGAACTTTTCAAAGCCTGCCAGACTACACGTTTATCCATGTCACGGGTCACTCAAATTATCACCGCGGTCTTGCTGCTTGGCCTCTCCGGCCTCCCGGCGCAGGCTGCGGTCGAGGCGAGCGCCACCAAATTCGAGCTCTTCGGACTCCCGGTCACGAACAGCATCATCACCACCTGGGCCGTCGCCCTCGCCCTCCTTGTGACCGTGCGCCTGGCGATCGGGTCCAGGCCTGCGCTCGTGCCCAGCCGGGGCCAGGCCCTGGTCGAGAGTCTGCTGGGGGGGGTTCGTGAGCTCGTCGAGCCGATCGTCGGCAAGCGGACGGCCCCGGCTGCACTGCCGCTCCTACTCACACTTTTTGTCTTCATTCTCATCAACAACTGGTCGGGGCTGCTGCCCGGCGTGGGCACGATCGGCATGTCGAGCCACGGCGCGGATGGTTCCCATCACTTTGAGCCCTTCATCCGCCCCTTCACTGCGGACATGAATGGGACCATCGCCCTCGCCATCGTGGCCATGGGCGGCTGGCTCGTACTAATCTGGCGCTTCGCGGGCCCGAAGCTGATCCTCCACGACCTTTTTGGCAACAAGGCGAACCGCAATGAGGTCCCCGCCGCGATCTACTACTTCCTCACCTTGGTGTTCCTGGCCGTGGGCGTCATTGAAGTCATCTCGATCGCCATCCGTCCGGTTTCGCTTTCGTTCCGACTCTTCGGCAATGTCTTCGGCGGCGAAAGTCTTCTTCACGGTACCTTCTTCGCTTTTCCGTTCTATTTCCTCGAGCTGCTGATCGGCCTCGTGCAGGCCCTCGTCTTCACCCTCCTCGTGAGCGTTTACATCGGCCTGATTTGCAATCACGGCGATGAGCATGAGCACGACCACGGCGACGAGAAGGAGCCTCACGCCGCCCACTGACCCTTTCCCGCCGGGAGCGTGCCAATGCGCGCGCACGGCGGTCTTCACAACCCAAGAAACACACCACCATGTCACTCGTCATCGCTGCACTTGAAGGCAGTCTCCATATCGCGGTCGGCGCCGGCGGCGCCGCCATCGGCGTAGGCCTGATCGGCGCCAAGGCCGTCGAGGCCGTCGGTCGTAATCCCGGCGCGTCCGGCAAGATCCTCGTCCAGTCCATCCTGGGCATGGCGCTCGCCGAAGCCGTCGCGTTCTACGTGATCTTCCTCGCTTAAGTGTAGTCTCTGGGACGCGCCCCACCCCGGCGCGTTCCTCCCTTTTTTCCTCTCCGTCGCTCCTATGAACCTGATCCTGGCCGCGTCTGACGCCTCCACCAAGCTGACCGCTCTCCAGTCGCAGTTCGGCATCGAGGGCAAGTACCTGCTCATGCAGGTCATCAGCTTCTCGATTCTGGCCTTCGTGCTCTACCGGTTCTTCTTCAAGCCGGTCCTCGCGACCGTCGACGAACGTGCCAAGAAGATTGGCGAGGGGCTCAAGTACGCCGAGGAGACGCGGGCCCAGCTCGCCTCCGCCCAGCAGGAGGCCGCCGCCATCGTCAAACAGGCTCAGGTCGACGCCACCAAGTTCATCGAGGAGGCCCGCAAGTCCGCCAAGGAGTTCTCCGAGCGCGAGACTGCCGCCGCGACCGAGCGCGCCAACGGCCTCATCACGAAGGCGCAGCAGGCCATCGATCTTGAGCACAAGAAAATGATCGATCAGGCCCGCACCGAGATCGCCCGCCTGGTCGTCACCACGACCCAGCGCGTCCTCGCCAAGGAGCTCACCGACGCCGATCGCGCTCGTTACAACGACGCCGCCGCCCGCGAGCTCACGGTCGTCTGATTTAATTACCCATGCGCGGTTCCAAGCAGATCCAGCAGTTCGCCCGCCAGCTCTTCCAGCTGAGCCTCGACCGAGGCCAGCTCTCGGCCGACCGCGTCGCGGGCGTACTCCAGTACGTGGAGAAGCACCCGCCCGCCAAGCCCGTCGCCGTCCTCAAGGCGTATCACCGGCTGGTCGCCGCCGAGTTTGCCAAGGGCCGGGCCGTGGTGGAGCACGCCGGTCCGGTTGCCGCCACGCTGCTGGCCTCGATCGAGGGCGCCATGTCCCAGCGCTACCGCCGCCCGGTGGTCGCCGTGGCCAAGCCCGCGCCGGCCCTCCTCGCCGGCCTTCGCGTCCGCGTCGGGGATGACGTCTATGAGTCGTCCGTCGCTGGCCAGCTCGCCTCCCTCTCCGTCTGATCGCACCCGCCTCCTCCTTTTTCGCTTTAACTGTCCCAACCCTCCCGCGCATGAGCACCGTTCTCGAACAGATTGAACAACAGATCGCCAAGCTTTCCTCCAAGGCGGTCCGCAAAAACACCGGGGTGATCCGCACCGTCGCCGACGGCGTCGCCAAGATCGACGGCCTCTCCGACGTGATGTACAACGAGATGGTCTCGTTCCCCGGCGGCGCGATCGGCATCGCGCTCAATCTCGAGACCGACGAGGTCGGCTGCGTCGTCCTCGGTGACGTCTCCAAGCTCAAGGAGGGCGACGAGGTCGCCACCACGGGCAAGCTCCTCTCCGTCCCGGTCGGCAAGTCCCTCCTCGGCCGCGTGGTCG
This sequence comes from Opitutus sp. GAS368, assembly GCA_945862035.1. Lineage (GTDB taxonomy): Bacteria > Verrucomicrobiota > Verrucomicrobiia > Opitutales > Opitutaceae > CAMAXB01. Next base: position 7,005 of record CAMAXB010000101.1, on the reverse strand, counting down.
ACGCCCTCGGCAATCCGGTCGACGGCAAGGGTCCCCTCGACGCCACGGAAACCTACCCCGTCGAGAAGATCGCCCCCGGCATCATGGTCCGCAAGTCGGTCAACCAGCCCCTCTTCACCGGCATCATGGCGATCGATTCGATGATCCCGATCGGCCGCGGCCAGCGCGAGCTGATTATCGGCGACCGCGGCACGGGCAAGACCACCATCGCGATCGACACGATCATCAACCAGGCGAAGATCAACAAGGTCGGCCTCGCCTCCGGCGATCCGAAGTTCCGCCCGGTCTACTCGATCTACGTCGCGGTCGGGCAGAAGAATTCCAACATCGTCCGCACGCTTGGCGCCCTGGAGGCGGCCGGCGCGCTTGAGTTCACCGTGATCGTCGCCGCCCCCGCGGCCGACAATCCTGCCAACCAATACCTCGCCCCGTTCTCGGGCGCGGCCATCGGCGAGTGGTTCATGGAAAACGGCATGGATGCGCTGATCGTCTATGACGATCTTTCCAAGCACGCCGTCGCGTACCGCCAGATCTCGCTCATCCTGAAGCGTCCCTCCGGCCGCGAGGCGTATCCCGGCGACGTGTTCTACCTCCATTCCCGCCTCCTCGAGCGCGCCGCGCGCCTCGACGGCAAGGGCTCGCTCACCGCGCTGCCCATCATCGAGACCCAGGCCGGCGACGTGTCGGCCTACATCCCGACGAACGTCATCTCGATCACCGACGGCCAGATCTTCCTCGAGACCGATCTCTTCAACCAGGGCATTCGCCCGGCCGTCTCGGTCGGTCTCTCCGTCTCGCGCGTCGGCTCCGCCGCGCAGATCAAGGCCACCAAGCAGGTCGGCGGCAAACTGAAGGGCGAGCTTGCCCAGTTCCGCGAGCTCGCGGCTTTCGCCCAGTTTGGTTCCGACCTCGACGCCAAGACCAAGGCCCAGCTCGACCGCGGCGCCCGCATCGTCGAGCTCTTCAAGCAGCCCGCCTTCGCCCCGTCCCCGATTGAGCAGCAGGTCGTCACCCTCTGGGCCATCCAGAAGGGCTACTACGACGGCCTCGAGATCAAGAAGGTCAACGCCGCCGCCGTCTCGATCCGCGACTTCTTCGCCACCCGCAAGGACGCGCTCCTGACCGAGATCCGCACCAAAGCGGCCCTCGACAAGGACCTCGAGGCCAAGATCCAGGCCGCGATGGAAGAGTGGAAGGGCACGTTCCAGGGCTGATCACCAAGAATCTAGAAGCCAGAATCGAGGAGTTAGAATTCGATCCTCCTAGATTCTAAATTCTAGCTCCCAACTTCCTTCTCCCTCATGGCTTCCACCCGCGACATCCGCCGGCGCATCAAGTCCGTCAAGAACACCCGCCAGATCACCAAGGCGATGGAGTTGGTGGCGGCGTCGAAGATGAAGAAGGCGCAGCAGGCCGCGCTCGCTGGCCGGCCCTACGCCCAGCTCATGGCTGACATGCTTGCCGCGCTCTCCAGCCGCGTCAACGAGGCCCATCATCCCTTCCTCGTCTCGCGGGAGGTCAAGACCCGCGGTATCCTTCTGGTCACTACGGACAAGGGCCTCTGCGGGCCGCTCAACGCCAACCTCTTCAAGCTCGTCACCGAGATCAAGACGCCGGTGAAGTACTTCTCCGTCGGCCGCAAGGGCGCGCAATTCCTCGCCCGGACGAAGCGCGACCTCGTCGCCGACTTCCAGGTCCAGGACCGCGCGCCGTTTGCCGAGGTCAAGGTCGCGGTCGAGTTCATGGTGAAGCAGTACCTCGAAGGCGTGATCGATACGATCGAGGTCATTTACCCGCGCTTCAAGAACACCCTCGTGCAGGAGCCACTGGTCCGCCCGGTCCTCCCGCTCAACAACGTCAAGGGCTTCATCGCCGCGCTCCACGCTGACACCGGCACGGTCCGCGACACGCGCCATGACGACCGCCAGATGCTCTTCGAGCCCGGTGCGCCGCAGGTGCTCGAGGCCCTGATCCCCTTCTACGTCAACCGCTACGTCTACCAGCTCGTCCTCTCCGCCCGCGCGTCCGAGCACAGCGCGCGCATGGTGGCGATGAAGACCGCCAAGGACAACGCGACCAAGCTCCTCGGAGAGCTGACCCTCGAGTACAACAAGGCCCGCCAGGCCGCGATCACGCAGGAAATCCTCGAGATCGCCGCCGCCTCCTTCGCGGCCTAAACAAACAAGGAGCCAGAATTCAGGATCCGGTAGCCAGAATAAGAAAACACCTCCGGAATTCTCCCCCTGCTTTTTTCATCACCCCGATCGCATCTTCCATTCTGACTCCTGTCTCCTGTCTTCCTTTCAAATGAGCAACACCGGCAAAATCGTCCAGGTCATCGGCCCCGTCGTTGACGTCCAGTTCGCGGATAACGCGATCCCGCCCATCTACCAGGCGCTGACCGTCGCCTTCTCCGTCTCCGGCAAGCAGGAGCTGCTGACCCTCGAGATCCAGCAGCATCTCGGCGGCGGCGTGGCCCGCTCCATTGCGATGTCCTCCTCCGAAGGCCTCAAGCGCGGCATGGAAGTCCTCGACACCGGCGCGCCGATCTCGGTGCCGGTCGGCAACGGCGTGCTTGGCCGCATCTTCGACGTAACCGGCGCCCCCGTGGACGGCAAGGGCCCGGTTCCCCACGAGAAGAAGTACCCGATCCACCGTCCGGCTCCCGCGCTGGCGGACCAGGACACGAAGGCGCAAATCCTCGAGACCGGCATCAAGGTCATCGACCTGATCTGCCCCTTCATCAAGGGCGGCAAGGCCGGTGCGTTCGGCGGTGCCGGCGTCGGCAAGACCGTCGTCATTCTCGAGCTGATCAACAACATCGCCAAGGCCCACGGCGGCATGTCGGTGTTCGCCGGCGTCGGCGAGCGCTCCCGCGAGGGCAATGACCTTTACCACGAGATGTCCGAGGCGGGCGTCATCGATCAGAAGGACCTCTCCAAGTCCAAGGTCGCGCTCGTATACGGCCAGATGAACGAGCCCCCGGGTGCCCGTATGCGCGTCGCCCTCTCGGCGCTCGCCATGACCGAGTACTTCCGCGACGAGAAGAACCAGGACGTGCTCCTCTTCGTCGACAACATCTTCCGCTTCTCGCAGGCCGGTTCCGAGGTGTCCGCCCTCCTCGGCCGCTCGCCCTCCGCGGTCGGCTACCAGCCGACGCTCGCCAACGAGATGGGCCAGCTGCAGGAGCGCATCACCTCGACGAAGAAGGGCTCGATCACCTCCGTCCAGGCGGTCTACGTCCCCGCGGACGATCTCACCGACCCGGCCCCGGCGAACACCTTCGCCCACCTTGACTCCACCATCGTGCTGGAGCGCTCCATCGCCGAACTCGGCATCTACCCGGCCGTCGATCCGCTCTCCTCGGTTTCCAAGGCGCTCGAGGTCTCGATCGTCGGCGAGGAGCACTACAAGGTGGCCCGCGAGCTCCAGCGCGTCCTCCAGCGTTACAAGGATCTGCAGGACATCATTGCGATTCTCGGTCTCGATGAACTCTCCCCCGAGGACAAGCTCACCGTCTACCGCGCGCGCAAGATCCAGCGCTTCCTCTCGCAGCCGTTCTCCGTCGCCGAGGTCTTCACCGGCACGCCCGGCAAGTACGTGCCCGTCAAGGACACCGTCCGCGGCTTCAAGATGATCCTCGACGGCGAGCTCGATCACATCGCCGAGGGCGACTTCTACATGAAGGGTGGCATCGACGAGGTCATCGCCGCCGGCGGCAAGAAGTAATTTCTGAAGAATTCAGGAGCTAGAAGCGAGAATCTAGAATACAGATTCCAACTTCTAGCTCCTCGCTCCTAACTTCTAGATTCTTCCCATGTCCCTCACTCTCGAAATCGTCACGCCTGAGGCCCGCGTCTATGCGGACACGATCGACACCGTGGTCATCCCGACCGTCGACGGTGAGATCGGCATCCTGCCGGGCCACATCCCGCTCCTCACCCAGGTCGAGCACGGGGAGCTCCGCGTGACCAAGGGCAACCAGACTTCGTGGCTGGCCGTCGGCAATGGCTTCGCCCAAGTCGAGGGGGATAAGGTGTCCATCCTCGCCGAGCGCGCCATCACCGAGGAGAAGATCGACGAGGCCGCCGTGGAAGCGGCACTGAAGCGGGCCGAGGCCGACCTGAAGGAAGGCGCCAACCTCGATCCGAACGAGCAGGAGCACCTGATGGGCATCATGCGCTTCGCGAGCACCCAGCTCGCTGTGAAGCGTCGCCGACGCTGATCAGGCCGCAGTCTCCCGCCGACCGCAGCCCCGGACAAAATCCGGGGCTTTTTTGTGCGCACCGGTTGCCCGGCAGGGCAAAATCCGGGCAGTGTTTGCCAAGATCCCGGATGGCAGACCTCTCCGTTTAGCGTTATTGTGCTAGCATGTCGACCAGCGCTCCTCCCCCCCGGCCCTGGTACCAGCTCCCGATCGAAGAAGCCGCACGCAGCCTTTTGACCCATCCCGCGCGGGGTCTGACCGCCCCCGCCGCCGCCGCGGCTCTGGCAACCCATGGGCCGAACCGGATCACCACCGAATCAGGCCCGGGTGTCTTTCTCCGCTTTCTCCGTCAGTTTCATCAGCCGCTGGTCTACCTCCTCCTCCTTGCCGTGGGCGTCACGCTCGCGCTGCAGGAGTGGATCGATGCCGCCGTGATCCTTGCGGTCGTCATGGTGAATGCGGCGATCGGTTTTCTCCAGGAGTCGAAGGCCGAAAAGGCCATCGCGGCCCTAGGCAACCTGGTGCCGGAGGAGGCCACCGTGATCCGCGACGGCCAGCCCCGCCGGCTCCGCGTGGCAGAAATCGTCCCGGGCGATCTGGTTTCGCTCGAGGCCGGCGACAAGGTGCCGGCCGATCTCCGGCTGGTGCATACCCGCAGCTTGCGCGTCGAGGAAGCCATGCTCACCGGGGAATCCGTGCCCGTCGGCAAGCACACGGATGCCCTGGCGGGTGAATTTCCCCTCGCGGAACGAAAGAACTCGGTTTTCGCCGGTTCGCTCATCACGGCCGGAGTGGCCCGTGGGCTGGTTGTCGCCACCGGAAACCAGACAGAAACCGGGCGCATCGCCGGGCTCATCGCCGGTGCCGATAATCTCGCCACGCCGCTAACCCGTCAGATCGCCCGGTTCAGCCGGCTCCTGATGATCGCGATCGTGGTCGTGGCCGGCCTCGCGTTCTGGATCGGCGTGCTCCGCGGCAATAGCGCCTTCGACATGTTCATGGCCGCGGTCGCCCTCGCAGTCGGTGCCATTCCCGAGGGTCTGCCCGCCGCAGTCACGATCACCCTAGCCATCGGCGTCAGCCGGATGGCCAAACGCCGCGCCATCATCCGCAAGCTTCCGGCGGTGGAAACCTTGGGCAGCACAACCGTCATCTGCTCGGATAAGACGGGCACGCTGACCCGCAACGAAATGACCGTGCAGTCCATCGTGGCGGGCGGGCAGATCCATGCCGTCTCTGGCGTGGGCTACGCGGCAGACGGCCATATTGAAGAACTCGATACGCCCAATGTCGCCCTGCACGCCACCCTGCTCTGCGGCCTGCTCTGCAACGACGCACGCCTGATCCAGAAGGACGCCACCCACGCGATCGAGGGCGATCCGACCGAGGCGGCGCTCCTGGTGGCGGCGGCCAAGGGCGGTTTGGCCGTGGTGGACATCATCGCGCGCCACCCCCGGATCGATGTCATTCCCTTCGCCTCCGAGCAGCAGTACATGGCCTCCCTCAATGAGGTGACGCCGGGAGGGGAACGCACCGCCTGGATCAAGGGCTCGATGGAGCGGCTGCTCCCCCGCTGCACGGCGCGACTCGGCTCGGACGGCGCGGCCCAAGCCCTCGAGGCGGACGCCCTTCACGCCGCCGCCGACCGTCAGGCGGCGCGCGGCCTGCGCGTGCTGTTGTTTGCCCGCAAACGCTTCCCGGCCAGTCACGGACAACTTGGGCCGGCGGATTTGGAGGGGGATCTCGAGTTCCTGGGCCTTCAAGCCATGATGGATCCACCCCGAACGGAGGCCGTCACCTCGGTCCGCAACTGCCATCGCGCCGGCATTCGGGTGAAGATGATCACCGGGGACAATCTCATCACCGCCCGCGCGATTGCGGCCGAGGTCGGGCTGGGGGGGGCCGGGGTGACGGCGGACCAGCTCTGCGCGTTCACCGGCAAGGACCTGGCGGCTCTGTCGCCCGAGGCCCTCGCCGACGCCGCCGAGAGGGCCACCGTCTTCGCTCGGGTGGAGCCGGAGCAAAAGCTACGCCTGGTCCAGGCGCTCCAAGGTCGCAACCACGTCGTTGCCATGACTGGGGACGGCGTGAACGACGCCCCCGCGCTGCGCCAAGCCAACATCGGCGTAGCCATGGGCATCACGGGAACCGATGTCGCCAAGGGTGCGGCCGACATGCTGCTCACCGACGACAACTTTGCCTCGATCGAAGCGGCGGTGGAGGAGGGAAGGGGGATCTTCGACAACCTGACCAAGTTCATCGTCTGGACCCTGCCCACGAATGCCGGCGAGGCCATGATTCTGCTCCTCGCCATCGCGATGGGGACGGCGCTGCCCGCCCTGCCGCTGCACCTGCTGTGGATCAACATGACCACGGCGGTGCTGCTCGGGCTGATGCTGGTGTTTGAACCCAAGGAGTCCGGACTGATGAATCGTCCGCCCCGCAACCCACGTGCGCCCCTCATCAACCTCACTCTCTTCATTCGCACCGGTCTGGTCGCGATCTGCATGACGGTCGGGGCGTTCGGACTCTTTAACTGGGAACTTTCCCAGCGCGGAGCTTCCCTGGCCGAAGCCCGAACCGCGGTGGTGAACGTGATCATCGCCGTTGAAATGGTGTACCTCTTTAACTGCCGCTCACTCACACAGAGCGTGCGCAGCCTTGGCTGGTTTACCAATCCGATCCTGCTCGCCGGGGTTGGCGCCATGGTCCTGCTCCAACTCGCCTTCACCTACCTGCCGCTGTTCAACCGGCTCTTCCATACCGCACCCCTCCGCGGCGACACGTGGCTGGTGATC
>CAMAXB010000100.1 GCA_945862035.1 Opitutus sp. GAS368 | reverse complement strand
TCGGGTTCGCCGGTCACAATGATCCCGTTTCCTTCCGCGAAGTCTTCATCAAATCTCTCTAGTCCGTTCCTTCATTCCTCCGCTCCGTCCCATCTACCCCACCCCGCCATGCTCACCCGCCGTCACTTCCTCAAGAATTCCACCTCTGTCGCCGTCGGCGGCATGCTCGCCTCCTCCGTGCTCTCCCGCGCGGCCGGCGCCACCGCCGGACGCAACCCCATCCTCCGCGTGGGTCTCATTGGCTGTGGTGGCCGCGGCACCGGCGCAGCCGCGCAGGCGCTGAAAGCGGACCCGGACGTCCACCTCACCGCCATGGCCGACGTCTTTGGCGACCGGATGCAGTCCAGCCTGGAACTGATCCGCAAGGTTGGGGGCGACCGCGTGAAGGTGACCCCCGAGACGTGCTTCGTCGGTCTCGACGGCTACCAGAAGGTCATCGACAGCGGGGTCGACGTGGTTCTCCTGACGGCGACCCCCGCCTTCCGTCCGGCCCACTTCAAGGCCGCGGTCGCCGCCGGCAAACACATCTTCTGCGAGAAGCCCGTCGCCGTGGACGGTCCCGGCATTCGCTCGATCCTTGAAACCGCGGCCGAGGCCAAGCGCAAGCGGCTCTCCGTCATGTCCGGCTTCTGCTGGCGCTACGACCCCCGCATGCGCGCCTCCGTCAGCCAGGTCCACGCGGGCGCAATCGGGGATATTCGCGCGATCATCGCCAATTACTACACCGGTACGCTCTCGACCAAGTACCCGGGCACGCGCACTCCGGGCCAGACCGACCTCGAGTGGCAGTTGCGGAACTGGTACAATTTCACCTGGCTGGGCGGTGATCAGCTGGTAGAGCAGGCGATCCACAACGTCGACAAGTTCTGCTGGCTCCTGAAGCAGGAGATGCCCACACAGGCCATCGGCACCGGCGGGCGCGCGGTCGCAGCCTATGGCAACACCTTCGACAATTTCAGCGTGGCCTACGAGTACGCCAGCGGCGTGCGCGCCACGCTCTCCTGCCGCCAGCACGACGGCGCCTACAGCGAGGTCACCGATTATGTGGTCGGCACGGAGGGTATCTTCTCGAACGGGCGCCTCGCCACACAGGGCATCACCGGCAAGGTCAATTGGAAGTACACCGGGCCAAACCAGGATATGTATCAGGTGGAGCACGACGAGCTCTTCGCCGCGATCCGCGCGGACCAGCCGGTCGATGACAGCCTGTCGATGACCCAGAGCACGCTCATGGCGATCATGGGACGCATGGCCGCCTACAGCGGTCAGGCCGTCACCTGGGACCAGGCGCTCAATTCCAAGGAAGTGCTGGTGCCGGAAACGCTGGACTGGAACGCGCCGCTAGCGGTCGCGCCCCGCGCCATCCCCGGCCAGACCAAGGTCGTCTAGGTATTTTGATTGTTGTAGCTGGGGTCGCTGACCCCGGCGATTGAGAAAACTCACGCAAGAAATCGGACCGGGGTCAGCGACCCCAGCCACATCATACCCCATCGATCTCCGCCATGAACCGCCGCGAATTTCTCCTAACCACCGGTGCGGCGGCGGCGCTCGCGCCATTCGCCCGCAGCCAGACTGCCGGCGCGACCGCGAGCGCGCCCAAACCTGCCGCCGGCAAGCCGCGGGCGCACAAAAAGGGCTTCATGTTCGGCACCCTCGGGGGCGCGACCGCCCAGAAGCTGAGCGTCCTCGAGAAGTTCAAGCTGCTGCAGGCCGCCGCCTTCGACGGCGTGGAGGTCAACAGCGGCATGGACCAGGCGGAGGTGCTGGCGGCGCGCGATCAGACGGGCCTCGCCATCCCGAGCGTCGTCATCTCGACGCACTGGGCCAAGCCGCTGTCGGATCCCAGCCCCGCCGCACGGGAGATTGGGCTGGAGGGGCTCAAGCAGGGACTGCGCGACGCCAAGGCGTACGGCGCGAGTTCGGTGCTCCTCGTCCCAGCCGTGGTCACCAAGGAAGTTTCCTACGCCGAGGCCTACGCCCGCTCCGTCACCGAGATCAGCAAGGCGATCCCGTTGGCGGAGTCGCTCGGGGTGATGATTGCGATCGAGAATGTGTGGAACCGCTTTCTCCTCAGCCCACTCGAGGCGGTCGCCTACGTCGATGCCTTCAAGAGCCCGATGGTTCGCTGGCATCTCGACGCGGGCAATGTCGCCAACACGGGCTGGCCGGAGCATTGGATCCAGACCCTCGGCCCGCGAATCGTCCAGGTGCATATCAAGGAGTACAGCCGCAAGGTGCGCGACGAAAAGGGACCCTACGCCGGATTCCGCGTGGATCTGTTTGAGGGCGATTGCGATTGGCCGACCGTGATGGGAGCCCTCGATGCGGTGGGCTACAACGGGTGGCTGATCGCCGAGCAATACCGTCCGCCGGAGTTCGACGACGCCGGCTGGCTGGTGCATCTCTCGAAGAAGCTGGACCAGGTCATCGCCAGCTAGGCGAGGCTCATGATTCGGCGGGAGGCGATTCGGTGGCTCATGCTCGCGCCGCTGGTGGCGTGCGCGCGCGGCGCGGGGGCGGACGACCCAGCGGGGCTGCAGCGCTTCGCCTTCACCGAGCCGCACATGGGCACGCTGTTTCAGCTCGTCCTCTTCGCGCCCGAGCCCGCGGCCGCGCAGGCGGCGGCCCAAGCCGCATTCGCGCGCATCGCCGAGCTCAATCGAAGCCTTTCCGACTACGACCCCGCGAGCGAGGTCTCGCGCCTAGGTCGGGCCCCCGCGGGCACGGCGGTGCCTGTGAGCCCGGAGTTGCTCAAGCTGCTGCAGCGGAGCCAGACCCTCGCGGCGCGAAGCGGAGGGGCCTTTGACGTGACGCTCGGTCCGCTCGTCCGGCTCTGGCGCGAGAGTCGCCGCACCGGCCGCCTGCCTGCGACCGACGCGCGCGTGCAGGCCCGTCAGGTCTCGGGTCATGCCCTGCTGGCCCTCGACGCAAAGGCGTCGACCGTGACCCTCGGACGGAGCGGCATGCAACTGGACCTCGGTGGCATTGCGAAGGGCTTTGCGGCGGATGAGGCCCTCGCCGTGCTGCGGCGCCACGGATTCTCGCGAGCGATGGTCGCCGCCAGTGGCGATCTCGCCCTGGGTGATCCGCCGTGGGGCAAGGCCGGATGGACAGTCGAGCTCGCTCCCTTCGGCCCGGGCAGCGGATCGCCGGTGGTCCTGGTCGTCGCCAACGCCGGGGTCTCGACCTCGGGCGACACGGAGCAGCACGTGGAGATCGAGGGTGTTCGCTACTCGCACCTGATTGATCCGGCGACCGGACTGGGGCGGACGGAATCCGTCGCGGTCACGGTGATTGCCAACGATGCCACGACCAGCGACGCGCTGGCGACCACGTGCAGCCTGCTGCAGCCCGAGCAAATCCGGCCCCTGCTCGCGGCAGAGGATACAGCGGTGCGCACCCTGGTTTTCACCCGGTCAGCCGACGGGGTGGCGCAACGCACGCTTTACGGCAGGGATCCCTCCGGTCTTGTTTCTCGCCCATGAAGACGTCGATCCATCGTGCGCTCCTGCTCTCCGTGCTCATTGCGCTGGGATTGGGGCTGCGCCCCGTCGCCGCGTCCGCCGAAACCGACGCGGCCGAACTCGCGCTCGTGCGGCAGATTCGGGAAAAGATCCTCGCGACGGCGGCGACGGCGTCCGAAGACGTGGCGGGATTCACGGCCTACACGGTCACGATCCCGGGAACGACGGTGTCGTTCGCACTGCAGCCGATTCCGGGTGGCGTCTTCACGCTCGGCAGCCCGGAAAAGGAGCTTGGGCGTCAGGCCGATGAGGGCCCGCAGGTCCGCGTCGAGCTCCCGGCCTTCTGGATGGGACAGCATGAGGTCACGTGGAATGAGTATGAGATCTTCATGTTTGCCTCGGACCAGGTGGCGGGCGCGCCCGAGACGGAGGCCGACGCGGTTTCTCATCCGACCAAGCCCTACGTGGAGATGAGTTTCGGGATGGGGCGCGACGGGTTCCCGGCGATCAGCATGACGCATCACGCCGCGTTGAAGTACTGCCAGTGGCTGAGTGCCAAGACGGGGCATTTCTACCGCCTGCCGACTGAGGCGGAGTGGGAGTATGCCGCGCGGGCCGGGACGACGACCGCCTACTCCTTCGGCGACGACGCCGCCCGGTTGGCGGAATTCGCCCAGTTTCAGGCGGACCAATACGCCAAGGTCGGCCGCAAGCTGCCCAATCCCTGGGGACTGTTCGACCTGCACGGCAATGTGTCGGAGTGGACCCTCGATCAGTACGAGGCCGACGCCTACGCTCGGCTGACGGGCAATCCGGTCAAGGGGTCGTGGGTTCCTTCCACGCAGCCCTACCCCCACGCCGTGCGCGGCGGCAACTGGTCGGACTCACCCGAGCGCCTGCGCAGCGCGGCCCGCCTGGCGTCGAGTTCTGACTGGAAGATGCTCGATCCGCAGCTCCCCAAGAGCCAGTGGTATCACACCAGTGCGCCCTGGATTGGCTTTCGTATTGTGCGCCAGCGGGAGATCCCCTCCGCCGAGGAGATGCTCCGGATCTGGAACAACGGGGTCGCGCTGGACTATTGAGGATCCACCCGGGGTCCCCGGCCACGCGCGTGGTCGGCGTACACCCCTAATTTCCCCGGGGACTCCTGTCCTCGATCCGAAGCGCCTCGCTGAGCCGGGCGATGACCGCCGGCAGCAGGGCATGCTCGGCGGCGTGCACCTTGGCGGTGAGCGATTCCAGCGTATCCGCCGGGTCGATGCGCACCACGGCCTGGTCAACGATCGGGCCGCCGTCGACCTCGGGGGTGACGACGTGGACGGTGCAGCCTGTGACCTTGACCCCGCGGCGCCAGGCCTGGCCGACCGCGTCGAGGCCCGGGAACGAGGGCAGCAGGCTTGGGTGGAGATTAATGACTTTGCCAGCGAATGCAGCCAGCAGACGCGGCTTCAAGACCCGCATGAAGCCGGCGAGGACCACGAGATCGGCACCGCAACCCGTGATGGCTTCGATGTAGCGCTCCTCGCCCGGACCCTCGAGCTTGGTCTTGAACGGCGCGGGGTCGAGGAAGGCCGAGGGGACGCCATGCTGAGCACCCAGGGAGAGAATGCCGGCTTCGGGCTGATCGGAGAAGATCTGGGCCACGCGGGCGCGACCGAGCTGCCCCGCCGCCTGTGCTTCGAGGACGGCGGCGGCATTAGAACCACGACCGGAGCCCAAGATCACCACGCGCATGGGTCAGATGCCACCCGCCGCCTTGATTTTGGCGATCAGGTTGGTGGTGCTGAAGCCGGGCAGGAAGGGAAGGAACTCGATGCGCGCCCCGACGCTTTCCAACGCGGCGCGCTCGCCCGGGTCAAGTTTATCGAGGGTGTAGTCCCCCGCCTTGCAGTAGACATCGGGTTGGAGCGCGGAAATCTCAGCGGTGAGCCGCGGCTCGCGAAAGATCACGATCCCGGTGACGAACCAGAGCGCCGCGAGCGCATAGGCCCGCTCGAGTTCGGTCTGCACCGGACGCAGCGGCCCCTTCAACGCACGCACGCTGGCATCGGCGTTGAGGGCGATGAAGAGCGCATCGCCCTGGCGCCGGGCCTCCTTCAGATAATAGAGATGTCCCGTGTGCAGCAGGTCGAAAACCCCGTTGGTGAGCACCAGTTTCTTGCCGGCGGTGCGCAGCCGCTCCCGCTCAAGCATGGCTGCGTCGAGCGTCAGGAGTTTCGGATTTTCAAGCGGGGGAACCACCGGTGAGTCCAGATGAACACAGATTGGGATCAGGCCGGCAATCTCTCTATGCGGTGGCCTGAGAATGCCCGCGAATCAGGCGAATCAGCGCGAATCCGGAATGATCACCACGGAACACACAGAACACACGGAAGGGTACCACTCCTCTGATCAATTTCCGTGTATTCCGTGTGTTCCGTGGTTCCAACTCAGGTTTATCCGCGCCGATTCGTGGGCGGTGATTCGTTCCGCTCAGAAGAATTTCTTGGCCTTGTCGAAAAAGCTCTTCGCCACCGGCTCGTCGGCGTCGCCGCTGATCTTTGCGAATTCCTCGAGGATCTTGCGCTGTTCGCTCGTGAGCGAAGTCGGGACCTCGACGTGCACGCGCACCAATTGATCGCCTTGGGCGCCGCCGCGGAGTGAGGGCATGCCCTTGCCACGCAGGCGGAAGGTTGTGGCGCTCTGGGTCGAGGCCGGGATCTTGAGCGAGGCCTTGCCGAAGAGGGTCGGCACTTCAATCGTGCCGCCGAGAGTGGCGAGAGTGAACTTGATGGGGATCTCGCAGAAGAGATCCTGGCCCTGCCGTTCGAAGATCTCATGATCCTTGACCGTGAGAACGATATAGAGATCGCCGGAGGCGCCGCCCGCCAGACCGGCCTCGCCGTTGCCCGAGGAACGCAGGCGTGCGCCCGAATCCACGCCGGGGGGGATGCGCACGTTGATCTTGGTCGATTTTGGCACGCGACCCTCGCCGCGACAGGCGGTGCAGGCCTTCTCCACCTTGGTGCCGGCGCCACCACACGTTGGGCAGGCTTGGGTGAACGTGATGATGCCGCCGGAACGGCGGATCTGACCGGCGCCACGGCAGGTCGGGCACGTCACGCGCTTCGAACCGGGCTCCGCGCCGCTGCCTTCGCAGCGCTCGCACGAGACATTCTTGCGGAAGGAAATTTCCTTTTCCACGCCGCGGGCGGCGTCCTCGAGGGTGATCTCTAGGTCGTAGCGCAGGTCGGCGCCATCGCGGCCCCCATCGCGCCCACCGCCGCTGAACATCTCATCAAAGATTCCGCCGCCACCACCACCGCCGCCCGCGCCACCGAAAACCTCGCGGAAGATGTCGAAGGGATCATGGAAGCCCCCGCCGCCGCCACCGGGACCGCGCTGTCCGGCCCCGGCGCCGGGGCCCTCAAAGGCGGCATGACCGTAGCGGTCATACGCGGCGCGTTTATCGGCGTCCTGCAGCACCTCGTAAGCGTGGGAGATCTTCTTGAACATCTCCTCTGCCTCCTTGTTGCCCGGATTTTTGTCCGGGTGGTACTGCACGGCCTTCTTGCGGTAAGCCTTTTTTAGGTCCTCCGCGTTGACGCCCTTCGCGACCCCGAGCAGTTCGTAGAAATCTTCCTTGGCCATGGTGAAGTGGATCTTCGTGGGGGCCGCGCGGGTCACGTTCGCATCGGCGAGCGGACCCTTGGCCCCGGCGCGAATCAGCCCTGGCCCTCCTTGGCCGGTCCGCTGGACACCACGACGGAAGCGGGACGTAGCAGGCGCCCGTTCAGACTATAACCGATGCGCACGACCTGGAGGACGGTGCCGTCGGCAGCGTCGGGGCTGGGCAGCTGGGAGATGGCCTCGTGCTGGTTTGGATCGAACGCGGATCCAGCCGGGTTGATTTCCTTGAGGCCATGGGTGGCCAGCGCGGACTTTAGCTGGGAACCGACCATCTCGATGCCACCCACCAAGGTCTTGAGATCGGCGTTCGGGGCCTTCGCGGCCGCCAGACCGAGCGCGAGATTATCGAGGACGGGCAACAGCTCTTCGAGGACGCGCCCAGCCGCGAATTGGCGAAGCTCGTCCTTCTCCCGCACTGAGCGCTTGCGGAAGTTCTCGAGGTCGGCGACGGCGCGCAGATGACGCTCATGGTGAGCCGTCGCCTCCTGCTTCGCCGAAGCGAGCTGGGACGCCAGATCCTCTCCGGCCGCGGCCGCTGATTCCGCGGCAGGGGAAGCTGCCGTCAAGTCTGGGGGATCCGTGGGTACAGTTTCAGCCATAAGAACCGGAAATTAATCCACGGCTTTGCCCATACTTCAAGTATCTCCGTCGGTTCGCAGAAATCAGCTGCCGGCAAAGTTTTCCGTAAGCAACAAAACGGTGGGGGCCACGGCCCGGAACTCAAAGCGACCTGCATAGGGCAAAAGTACGTTCTCGCCCGCCGCCAGAAGGACGCCTGCCCCTCCGACCGACTCTACCCCGCCGGAAACGACCCCGAGGAGGCGGGGTTGCTCAGCGGCGGCCACGGTCAGGGTTTGCGCGACCCCGAGGACGACCCGCCGGATCCGAAACTCCCGGGCATCCGCAATCTCCGCCGTGGTCGGGGCCGCAAGAACCAATTCCCGTTCTTCGGCCGA
The DNA here is from genome assembly GCA_945862035.1 of Opitutus sp. GAS368. Classification (GTDB taxonomy): domain Bacteria; phylum Verrucomicrobiota; class Verrucomicrobiia; order Opitutales; family Opitutaceae; genus CAMAXB01. Next base: position 1,671 of record CAMAXB010000100.1, on the reverse strand, counting down.
CCAGAGAATGGCGGCGAGGGATTGGGTGACATGCAGGGTGCGGGCCTTCCCGTCGGCGTCCACCCGGCCCCAGTCAAACACCCGGTAAGTGGTGTCGGAGTTCTGCTGGATTTCGAGGATCAAGCAGCCCGCATCGATGGCATGGACCGTCCCGCTCTCGACCAGGAGGGAGTCGCCGGGCGAGACCGGAATCCGGCGCACGCAGGACTCGACGGTGCCTTGAGCGAGGGCCCGCTCGAAACGCGCCCGATCCACTCCCGGCCGGAGCCCGACCAGCAAGGACGAGCCCGGATGCGTGGCGGCGACGAACCAATTCTCCGTCTTGGGCTCGCCCCGCAGGGCCGCCGCCACCGCTGCGGGCGGATGTACCTGCAGGCTCAGCCGTTCCCGGCAATCCAGCCACTTCACCAGAATGGGAAACGCGTGTCCGGCATTCCATCGGGGTCCCATCACTTGGGCCGAGTGTGTCGCAATCACGTGCCGCAGGGTCTGGCCCGCCCAAGTTCCCTCGCGGACGACTGACTGGGCCTCAGGACGATCGACGATCTCCCAGCTTTCACCAATGGGTTGCGTTTCCGGCAGACGCCGTCCGAACACGGATTCAAGGCGGCGACCGCCCCAAATGCGCGCCTGACAGATCGGTTCGAAGCGAAGTACTTCGTGCATCAGAGGCTATGAGTTTTTTGTGAAAGTCGCTGGGGGCTGGATTACAATTGACCGGCAACCGCGATGGCGTGGAATCCCCAAGGGTTGGGACCCGTCCTCACGCGTCCGGCAAACCACATGGCTAAGTCCACGAGTTCAAACTCAAATTCCGGGGGTCCTTCCTTTCAACCTCCGCGTTACCGCCCCCGCTGGCTGGTGGCCAGCCTCTGCTTTGTGCTGGGCGTGCTGATCACGGTGGCGCTGGTGGACTTTGCCCCGGAGCAGAGCGTGCAGGTCACCACCAACCCGGATCCGGCCAACCCGAATCTCGTCGGACGCTTCGGCTCGGAGTTTTCCTGGTGGTCGCTGCATATTTTTGGCGCGAGCACGTGGCTGATCCCCGCCTTCCTGCTGTGGTCTTCGGTTGTCGCCCTGCGCAATGCCAGGCGGCTGGCCGGCACCCGTTTCACCGCGATGGTGGTGAGCATCACGACCAACGCCGGCCTGTGGGCCATGTGGGAGAGCTTCGGCAAGTCCCAGTATTTTTCGGAGGGCCCCGGAGGCATCCTTGGGCAATTGGTGTACCATGATCTTCTCAAATCGACCCTCGGAGTATTCGGTTCCGCCCTTTTGCTGACAATCGTGAGCGGCCTCGGGCTGATGTTCATCTTCACCCGGGACATCACGGCGGAGTTCGAAAAGGCCGTGCAGGCCTTCCAAGCCTGGCGCGAGCAGCGGGCCCTGGCGGCGGCCGAGCGGGACGCCGCCCGGCTTGAGTTGAAGGAGCAGCAGGCCAAGGCCCGGGCAGCGGAAAAGGCTGAGTCGATCCGGCAGCCCCTGGGTGCCCCGACGACGAGGAACCTCAAAATCGCCCGCGCCACGGACGAACCGCTGGCCAAACCCACGCCGGCCCTGAAGCCTGCGGTCGATCTTCCCCCACCCACCGCCTTTGCGTCCAAGCCGGCCCCGGAAGCCAAGCCCAAGATCGAGCGCCTCAAGTCCGAGCCCACCGCGACCGCCACTGAC
>CAMAXB010000099.1 GCA_945862035.1 Opitutus sp. GAS368 | reverse complement strand
CTTGAATGCGCGGCGAGCGCGCGTTAGGGTACGGCATGCGGGTCGCAGTGATTGAAGATCAGGCCTTGGTGCGCGAGTACCTCGCGGCACTCGTGCGTAAGCACCTTGGTGCGAACGACGTGATCGCCATCGGATCGATGGCCGAGCTCCGAAGTCGTGAGCGGGAGTTTGCGGGGGTTGGCCTGACCATTTTCGACATCGATCTGGGCGATGGAAGCACCATCGATTGGGCGGTAGATCGTTCGCAGAAAAGCGACGGCGGCGCTTTGGTCGCCCTAAGCTCAATTCCGGGATCGTTTCCTTTCAAAAAGCTCCAAGCATCCGGCATCAGTCTTGTGCACAAGAACGACTCGGAAGCGGAGCTCGTGGAGGTACTCCGTCAAGCGCTCGGTGGCTCGGTAATCCTGTCGCGTCGGATCATGAACTTGATTTCCTCGGCGGGACGTGACCCGCATTCACCGATCAAGCTTCTGGGTTCGAGAGAGCAACAGGTTCTGGGCTTGCTGGGGCAGCGTTTGAGCAACGAGGAGATCGCGGAACTGCTGGGATGTGCTCCCAGCACCGTTGCCGATCATCGAAAGCGAATCATGCGAAAGCTTGATCTGCATCGGATTGAAGAGGTGATCGACTATGCGATCCGTCACGGGATGGTTCACGACTCAATGGCTTCGGGCGCGCGTTCTGGGATCAAGCGCTGAGGCGCAGGCGAGTTTTGGTGATCTCCTCCGAGGCGAAGGGAAGCAGTTTGTCGACGGTTGCCCAGTCAGAGGATTCAGCTGCGTTTTCGATGAGTGCAATCTGCTCTGCAGCCTCCTCCTCGGAGGCGAGAAGAAGCAGGGAGCGAAGGGCATGGGCCTCTCGCGGCGTGCGCGGATCGCGAAGTTCCGCCAATGTACATGCACTTCTCCACTTCGCCGCGATATCGCCGGCGAGTTGTTCACAGGAGGGTGCGAGGTCTCCCAATGAGGCGAGTGGGGAAAGTGGAACAGGGGCAAGATTGATGTCCAGTGACCTTCGGGGTCGCAGGCCCTCTGAAAGTCCGCGGATGACGCGTGCCAGTTTCTCCTTGGTTACGGGCTTGGTCACGTATCCGGTCATGCCGGCAGCCTTTGCCTCATCCAATTTTTCGCTAGTGGAATACGCGGTGACCGCGATCACGGGGGGCTTGGGGTTTGGAAGAAGGGCGAGAAGGCGCCGACACAATTCACCGCCGTTCATGTCTGGGAGCCGCCAGTCGGTCAGCACGAGATCGTATTGACGTTCACGAGCGAGCTTGAGGGCGGAAGCGCCATCAGTCGCCCAGTCGACCTCATATCCCAGCACGCGCAGGACGTGGCCCAGAGCGATTCGGTTATAGTCTTCATCCTCGATCGCGAGGGCCCGCGAGACCATGGCCGGAAGCTCGTTGGCCCGCTCTGGAGGGCGGGCGTTCGGCAGAAGGACCTCGATGGCGAATTCAGTCACTCCATCAACACTTGCTGCGGTGATGCGCCCCCCCATGGCTTGGATCAAGCGGCGGCAGACGGCTAGCCCGAGGCCAGACCCAGGCATGCCTGCGGTTCGTGAGCCGCGCTGAAACGACTCAAAAAGTCGTGGAATTTCATCGGCGGGAATAGTGGGTCCCGAATTGCGAATGGCGATGCGGACCCGTGAACGTCCGCCTCCAGCGTTCTCTACCCGAACTTCAATTCCGGCTTCGCGGGGCACACCGTATTTGAGGGCGTTGGAAACAAGGTTACAGGCAATCTGTCGAAGCTTGCCGGAGTCACCATGTAGCCAGATTGGCTCGTCAGGCAAAATGAGCGTGCAGGCTTTCCGCTCCGGATCCATGACTATGGCAGACTCCTCAATGAGCGAGGAAAGTTCAAAATCCTGATTGGCGACCAGGATTTCGCCCCGTTCGATGCGCGAGAAATCCAGGATGTCGTCAAGCATCGACCGGAGTTGGTCGGCGCAGCCCCCGAGTGTCCGAACGAGGATCTTCTCCCGTGGTCCGACCTCCCGATCTGCCAGCATTGCGCAGATTCCGACCACCCCATTTAGCGGGTTACGAATCTCGTGGCTGATGCCGGCCAGAAACTCCTCCTTGGCCGCGTTTGCCTTTCTCAGTTCGGACGTGCGTAGAGCCACGCGTCGTTCGAGCTCACGGTTACGGCGCTCAAGGCGGTGCATCTTGAGGCGAACAAGTCCGACTACGAGTCCTGCGCAGGCGCCAAGGTGAAGGGGCCACGCCCACGGACGCACCCACCAAGGCCACGGGCGTAACACGGTGAACGTGCTCTCGGTCACGAGGCCGTTTCTCTCTGCCTTCGTCGATACACTCGTGCGGCCCCAGCCCACCGGAAGTTGCATTGGACGTCCGGGGTGGACATCGGCCGTTTTTCCATCCCCGATTCTAACTTGGAAACGAGTTGACGCCATAGGCGCGAGTTCGCCCAGCGAGGGGCTGAGCTCAACGAATTCATCGGATGACTCTTCGAGCGTCACCGTTGATCCTTCGACTTTTCCGGACCATGTCCAACCTGGGGTTGGGGGCGCGGCGGCTTTCAGTGGAAGACGAACACGAATCACGCCGCGCGGACCAGCGGCAAAGAGAAACTCGTCGTTGGCTGCAATTTGCTCCGCTCCAATCTTTGCGAGGCCAGGAACATCAAGCGGCAACCATTGGTCTCCTTCAATGATCCCAATAATTGGGTCGCGGTCTGTTCGCGTGACCAAGACAGCGAGGCGTCCATCGACGAGAGTAGCGTCCCGAGGATTTCCCGCCGAGATCTTGCCAAGGAGGTTTGCGTCGGAATCAAGAATGGTGCCATCCCAGAAGAGCAGGGCCACCTTGCCCGGGCGGACCTCGCTGACGTGCGCCCGACCGTTTCCGATACGCCCGATCACCTGGCCCTGCGGCGAGACGACGTGAACGCCTCTTGTTGCCGTCGATACAAGATAGTGGCGGCCGTCCTTAGCGAGACCGCGCAAGCCTCCCTCTAGCCGAAGTGGGGCGATGGAGCTGCTGCCATCGAATAGGAAAAGCTGTGTTTCGGTAAGCGCTGCGACAGTATCTCCTTGTGACGATAGTCCGTAAACAAAGCGGGTCGGTAATGGGAAAACAGATCCATTGAATTCCAACAGCGACTCTTTGAGAGAAATGGATGCTCCAGCGTTTGGCCATTGCTGTTCAGTATCCGCTAAGCCTGATTCCCCGAGGCTGAACGTACCCAAAGCGGTGACAATAAACACATCGGTGTCGCTTTGGACCAGTAGTTCGAAAATAGGACTATTTTCGATTGGTGCAAACTCGACAGAATATGGATCCGCTATGGAAATAGCCCCGCTCGATGTGCCGATAAGTAGGCCGCCATTGTCGCGACTTAACCAGTAAATGTTGCCTAATCCAGAGTTCCACTTTCTCGCAAGTTTCCCTGATATTCGATCATATATTGATAGGCCGTCCGCAAATGTTGCTACCGCTAGCCACGGACCAAATACGGCAATGCCCACGATACCACCGCGGAGCTCACGACGATTTTCCGTTGAACTTAGCACGAAACTGCCATCGCCGTTTACGATGCCGTTTTGTGTTACAAATACATCTTGGTCGGTCCAACCAACCAAGGAATTTCCCAGGGCGGCAAGTGGAGTGAAAGGCTCGAACCGATCCAATCTCCATGCGTTAACAAGTCCGCTGCTCGTACTGGAGATTACATTTTTGCCGTGCGTTGTAAGTCTTGTTTCACCACTGGTCGCAACGCTGAAGGACTTCCAATTGGAATTGTCGGTGAGGATAGCGCGGCTTATCTCGTTTTGGCTGGCAACTAGCCAGCCATCATCTAGCGGTACGGCGGACAGATAGTCGCCGGTTAATGCAGGATCCACGACTAGCTTTTCGTTGAGCAAGTAGGCGCAAAATCCATCCCCTGCGACCAGCGTTCCGGCCGCACCTTTCGAAATGACTTTTACAACTTGACCGTTTGGCGATTCGTACGTTCGCCAAGTTCCTCCGGGCGCACCGATAGCGAATCCTCCTTCGTAGCCGAGCGCGAGGTTTCCGCTCGATAGCCGATTTATCGACCAGATTGGCTTTCCTTCAATACCGGCTGGTAGCTGAAGCCGTGAGAAAACAGGAAGGAACGGTTGCGCAGCTAGACTAGTCGCTCCTAGGGCAACAAAAAAAACCGCCCAGAGTTTAGGGTGGGCCCTCATCTCATTAGATGGAAATTGATAGTCTTAAATGGGAGCCCCGCAATGCGATTATTGAGGGATGAACCTGATCACTTCCTCTCGCTCGTTTTGCTTTGGATTTCTGGCAACAGTTCTGCTGAACGTCGGACTTGCCAACCGCGCATCCAAGCTGGACCCGGTTGCTCAAAAAGCCCAAAGGGTTACAACTTCCGAAACCGGACAAGTTGCGGGCTTGCCGTGCATGCCCTGCTCTGGCGCTGACCCGGCGGACCGCGGGGCAGAAGTCGCTAGGATGGGCTGAGTTGGATCTGGCCTTTTCGCTAGGCTCGCCATGCTTTCCCTTGCCTCAATGCGCTATCGGGACGTCTTCGCCGACGATGGCGGGCCGATTGAGCGGGTGCTGACGGGGGACTGCGCGGTGCTTGGACATAAACAGAAGCAGGCTAACGCTTTCCTTCGGCCTGAGTTGTCCGCCGGTAAGCCGTCGCATGCTATTTATGGACAGGCTGATGGGACCGGTTCTGCCGAGTCTCCTTCCATTGCCTGCCACATGGCAATTTCAGAAGCGCTTGAACGATGGGCGTTTCTAGCCACCCATCGAAGCAAGGAGGGCGATCGCTACGGATTCAACGTCGACCGCAGCTCTAACGGCATGGCCGCGTTTCCAGGTCTGTTTCGTGCCCAAGCTGCGCGCAGGGCAAGAATGGAGGCGCTCGAGCGCTATGCTTTGATTTCCTGGTGGGATGGTCGATTCGCCGCTGAATTGGTCGCTTCTCCGTTTCCGGGCGTGGATGTTGTACGCATTCAGCACAACGCGGGTCGCGGCGAAGTCGTTATCTTGGTCCAGAAGTCCCGGGCCGGGGTTGCCTATGGTCACGCGGCCGGTGCGACCCTCACGTCGGCAACTTTCAAAGCCGCAGTTGAACTCGCGCGCGCCGACTTCGTTATCACGTCGCATCGAGCCAAAGGAGCGATCGTCCAGGCCGCCAATTATCTGGAGCGGCGAGCCCTTCATTTTTCAACAGACGCCGGGCACGACCAGTTTCTGACGAAACTGTATTCGCGTCCGAGCCGACCGGCCCCGAGTTGGCGCCCCGTTTTCGACGGCGAAATTGCGGGACCATGGTCGCGTTGGACCACCGTTTGGCGGTGTGCGGTTGCAATGCCAACAAACGATTTCCTCGAACCCGAAGCCGATTTCTTCTTCTGGTAAGCCGGCCATGAGCACCCGCTTAGCAACGCTCCTGCAGATTCGAGAGCAGTTTATCCGGGAGGGCCTTTCCGCTGCCGTCCTCAGTGCTCGCGCGGCTTACGAGGCAGGGAGGATCGATACGATCGACGTGCCCGAAGTCTTCATGGCCCTCAAGAACGGATCGTGGCGCTTCCTCGAACAGCTCGGCGTCCGAATGAGCGCTCCCGATGGAAGCCTCACAACGTCCACGGGATGAGTGAGGGTTTCACCAAGACCGAAGCCGCTTTGCTTGAGGCCTTGGAGCGCGAGCGTGCCCTCCTGAAGCAGAGGGACTTGGTCAATGGCATTGTTCTCCACGAGATGTCCAATGCGGTAGCAGTAGTTATGGGAGCCGTAGAGTTGATCAAACCAAACGGTACACGTTCGCCCACTGTCCACTTCGCGCTCCAAAGAGTCGGGGGTGGCGCCCGATTGATGAACGAGATACTCTCCGGCTTGCGCGTCTTGATCGCCGGTGAAGGTAGCGACCCTGTTTACGAGCGGCGCGACCTGCCGGCATTTTTAAAGAGCATCGCAACAGATCCCGTGCTGACGGCGGAGAATGCATCGACGAGAGTCGAGGTGCGTTCTAGGCTGGGGGATCCGACCGCTGTTTTTTGTCCCGCACTGGTGCGGCACGCCGTGGCGAATCTAGTGCGCAATGCGCTTCGCTATAGTCCGTCTCCTCGCCCGGTGACGGTGACCGTCGGTAGTCGGCGAGGTCATTGTTGGATCCACGTCCTCAACCGCGGACCAAAGATCCCGCCCGGCATAGCCGTTCGCCTCTTTGAGCCCGGGAAAAAGAGTCCCAAGGGCGGCATGGGTTTCGGCCTCCACATTTCTCAGGCCTGTGCGCTTCGGATGGGTGGCGAACTGGTGTTTGGGACCAGCTCAGCAGTCACCGTTTTCTCACTCCGGCTGGGAAGTCGTAGCAGCCCGGCCGTAGCGAGGCCCTTTCAATCTGCGCTGGTCGGAGGCACCCTTCTCGCCGGCAAGGTCTAGAAAAGGGCAGAGGCGGCAGCACCGACGGCCGTGATCGGACCTTGGTCAGAAAGGCCTTCGACGGCGCGGTCAACTTTACGCAACGTGCTTTGCGCTTCTTCAATCAGGCTGTCGTCGTTGATCAACTTCCCGAGCGTGCCAGTCCCGTTGTTCAGTTAATCCGAGATCTTGCGCAGGTTTTTTGCCACCGCCTTGATGTCCTGACCGGATTGCTGATCGTAAATCAGTGCACCAAGCGTACCCTCTCCGCGCTCCACCTGCTCAAGGATTCCTTGGGCATTACTGACAAAAAGCCGCGCCTCGGCTGAAGCGCCCCTAAACTCCTCGGCTGCGGCCAGGAGCCGCTCATAGGCCTCGGGATCGTTAACCAGCTTTCCGAGGGATCCCTGTCCGTTGTTCACCTTGTTCGTGATTTCCTGCAGGTCAGTCGTGCTGGCGTTACGCGGATCTTCAACCCCTCCTTCACTTCTTGGGAACCGGCGGTGGTAAAAGGGGCAACCTCAACATCCGCGGCTAGGAGGTGGCCTTTGGCGTCAGCTCCTGGCGCAGCACGTCGAACCAAGGCGACTCACGTGATCGCGTGCTCCAGGAACGAACGTCCATCGCATCGATCGGAATTGGGGAAGCGAGCGGTCACTGGCAGGGAGATCAATGAAGTGAGTATGCGAACGCCTGCCGACTGCGAGGCGGGCATGGTGGTCGCTTTCGCGTTTGCCAACACCGACCGAGCTCGTTGTGTCCGGGGCATGCGAATCAGTGGAGGCATTGCCCGCGGGATTCCCCTGCTGGTCCCGAAAGGTGACGCCGTTCGTCCCGCCACGGACGGCGTGCGGCAGGCCGTCTTCTCCAGCTTGGCGGCGCGCATCGCGGGATCCTCATTTCTCGACCTGTTCGCCGGCAGCGGCGGGTATGGCCTCGAAGCGTTCAGCCGCGGCGCCGACCGCGGCATCTTCGTCGAAAAAAGCCCGAAGGCGATCGCTTGCCTGCGGGAAAACATCCGTTCGGTCTGCAAGAGCGTCGGGCGCTCCGCGGAACTGCTCGAAGTCCGCGCGGGCGACGCGCTGGCCTGGAAGCCGGATGGCGACCAGGTTCCGGACCTCGTGTTCATTGATCCTCCCTACGAGCTTATTCCCGAAGTCGGGCCCGTGCTGCTGGCAGGCCTGCGCGATCGTTTGGCGCGCCAGCCTGATCCCTTGGTCGTTTTTGAAATGCCGGGCGAAATCGCACTCTCCGCTCCGGGTTGGCGGTGCGTGAAACGACTGGGGAAGGGCCCCCGCCAGCCGACCGTGGCATTCTTCCGGCGAGACGATAACACCTGACGGGCAGCCTCACATCTGGCCCCGAGCGGCGCGGAGGATGGAAACCGCGGCCACCATGGCGGTCTCCGACCGGAGCACGCGCGCACCGAGGTGGGCGAGGAGAAATCCTTCTTTCCGCAGGAGCGCCCGGTCGCGGTCGCCCCAGCCGCGTTCCGGGCCCAGTGCCATCACCACGGGTTGGGCCTCGCGCTTCCTGATCTCCTCGCAGGCTCCGAGCGCATCACGGGCCTCGTAGTTGTCCAGGCCGACCCTGATTTCTCCGCCCGGCAAAGACGCGAGTGCGGACTCGAGTGACTGCGACCAGCTGACCTCAGGAATTCGCGTATCGAACGCCTGCTCGGCGCCTTGCAGGCAGTGGCGTCGCCACTCTCCGGTCGACCACAGGGACGACGCGGCGTAGTTGGCGTCGCATCGCTCCGTCGTCACGAAATGGAGGGCGGTCGCGCCGAGCGTGGTGGCTTCGCGCAAAAGATCGCGGGCGGTTTGCGGCCGTGGCAGCCCGAGCAGGATGATGAGAGGTTCGAGCGGAGCCGGCGGGAGATCCCAGCAAAAGGACAGGCGAAGTACATCGGTCTCGATGGCTTCTATCCGACCCTTGCCGCGCGGGCCATTGATCAATCCTGCGTCAAAACTTCCTCCGACCTCGCGTCGGAGAACGGAGAGCAGATGGACCGCCCGGGGGTCGGTCCGCGCCAGCGTTCCCGCGGCCTCCTCAGTCGTGAACAGAATAATGTTCACAAACCGGAGACCGGGGACGCAGCTTGGAGGAATGGGCGATCAGCGAACAACCCGGGCGCCGCCGCCTGAGATCTGCTTTTCGACTTCCTTGCGGGTGGCCATCGACGTATCGCCCGGGGTGGTGGAGGCGAGGGCGCCGTGGGCGGCACCGTACTCGACTGCCTTCTGGGCGTCGTTGAACTGCATGAATCCGAACTGCAGGCCGGACGCGAACGAGTCACCGCCGCCGACGCGGTCGAGGATCTCGAGCTCAGGGTACTTGCGCGACTCGTGGAACTTGCCGTCGTGCCAGAGAATCGCGGACCAGTCGTTGATGGTGGCGGTGTGGACGTGGCGCAGCGTGGTGGCGGCGACCTTGAAGTTGGGAAACTCCGTCACGGCGGTTTCGATCATGGCCTTGAAGGCGTCAGTCTCGATGTGCGTGAGGTCCTCGGCGCCCTTGACGGCAAAGCCGAGGGACGCGGTGAAGTCCTCTTCATTGCCGATCATGACGTCGACATACTTCGCGATCTCGCGATTCACCTCCTGGGCCTTCTTCAGGCCGCCAATGGTCTTCCAGAGGGAGGGGCGGTAGTTCAGATCGTACGAGACGATCGTGCCATGCTTGTTCGCTGCCTTGACGGCCTCGACGGTCAGCGCGGCGGTTGACTCAGACAAGGCGGCGAAGATGCCGCCCGTGTGAAACCAGCGAACGCCGAGTTTGCCGAAGATGTGCTCCCAGTCGAAGTCGCCTGGCTTGAGTTGCGAGGCCGCCGTGTTACCGCGATCGGGATTGCCGACGGCACCGCGCACGCCGAAGCCGCGCTCGGTGAAATTCAGGCCGTTGCGGACGGTACGGCCGATGCCGTCGTCCTCGCGCCACTTGATGAAATCCGTCGCGACGCCGCCCTGCATGATGAAGTCCTCAATCAGATGGCCGACCTCGTTGTCGACGAACGCCGTGCAGACGGCGGTCTTGTAGCCGAAGCATTTGCGCAGACCGCGCGACGTGTTGTACTCCCCGCCGCCCTCCCACGCCTTGAATTCCCGGGCGGTGCGGATGCGCCCCTCGCCGGGGTCGAGGCGAAGCATGACTTCACCGAGTGAGATTTGATCCAAGGCACAGGAACTGGCTGGCTTGATGTTGAGGCTCATGAGGGGGAGAGGTTAGACCGTGAAGGTTTTAAACGAAGCCGGATTCCACCTAGGCTGGCCCGCCTCTGCGGCGAGTTCGTTGAAGGCCTCGATTTCAGCCAGGGTGAAGAGCAGTCCACCGGCTTGAGCGGTCTTCTGGGCCCATCCTGCCTCGAGCTGTCCGGGGAGCATGCACGATTCGTTACCGTGGCCCAGCACATC
>CAMAXB010000098.1 GCA_945862035.1 Opitutus sp. GAS368 | reverse complement strand
CGATCCGCCGCCGCCTGCATCGCATAGGCCATGGTCGCGAAGTAGGTGTAGACGCGGGTCCCCACATCCTGAAGGTCGAAGACCAGAGCCTCGATGCCATCGAGCATCGCCGGCTCGATCCCCTTGCCCACCGCCTGCGTATCGTAATCCCGCATGTGGGCATCGATATCCTTGAAGAGATCGGCCGGCGCCGGATGCGACTGCCCGTAGAGGCTGTGCACCGGGATCCCGTGGTGGGGGTCGAGCTGGAACGGTACCGTCTCACCCGCCTGCGCATGACCTCGGATGCCATGCTCGGGTCCGTAGAGCGCCGAGAGGGTGAAGCCGGTGTGGGCGCGAAAGGCCCCCACGATGTCGGCGAGCGACGAGTCCACCCCCGTCGGATTCGTGATCAACCCGATGCGGCGGCCCCGAACGCAGTCCGGCGGACGATGGAGAAAGACTTCAACCCCCAGCTTCATAAAGGGAGTTTATTTCACCAGAGACGCACCCGCCAAGCGGCCCACGGCCCCCAGCGTGGTTTGCGCCGCGTTGAGACCGAGCATGAAGTCCTTGTCGCTGAAGGTCGCGTAGACATCCGTCGGCTGGTGCCAGTGCGGATTCCAACCGGCGCCGATTTCTTTGCCTCGCTCATTCTCCCGCAGGCTGACGGCCGGCACGAGGTCCATGAAGGGCACGCTGTCCGTGTTCGTCATGTGCGGGCCGACCGTTGCCGGGTAGTGCGATGCGTAGGCGGCGTTGGCCGCGTGCAGGGCCCAAGCCAGCTTCTGGGCGCCATCGGCGGCCTTGGCGGTCGACTGAAATTCGATGTTCACGTCCGCCTCCGGCCGCTGCTCGGGGCTCACTGTGCCGTCCGCGCGGGGCATGCCATGATCGAAGAGCATCATGTCATGCTGGATCACCCCGAGCCAGGTTGGCTCGGGATAGCGCCCGGAACCGACCGGACTCTCCTTCCCCTGCAGGGCGGCCCGCTGCGCCACGTAAGCGCGGGCCCCGTTGAGTCCGGTCTCCTCATTATTCCAAAGCACGAAGCGGATCGAGCGCTCGGTCCTCACCGCCGGATCGGCGAAGATGCGCGCCAGCTCCATCACGATCGCGGTGCCGGAACCATCGTCATTGGCCGCCTCGCCCCAACCATGGCCGTCCATGTGAGCGCTGATGATGTACATCTCATCGGGTCGCGTGGTACCGATCTTGGTGACCCAGACCTGCTGCCGTTCGCCCGGGAGCGAGATCTCCTCGTTCAGGGCGCGCAGGCGCGGGTCGAGTTGCTTGAGCGCATCGGTGTTGACGCCGGTCTTGGCGCGGTTGCCCCGCATGCGGCCGCCGCCCACCGCCTGGTCCGGGACGCGCTGAGCACCGGCCGGGCTGCTCGAGGCGCGCGGGGCCGTCGGCGAATAGTCATAGGTCATGCGTTCAACCTCGGCATAGCCATAGCTGCGGAGCTGCGCCTCGATCCAGTCGAGTGCGGCGCGGTTGCGCGCGGTGCCCTGCCGGCGGTCGCCGAACTGCGTGAGACCCTTGATCGTTGCCTTGTACCGCTCCAATTCCAGCTGCCCCACCATCACCTGAATCGGATCTTCCGACGCCAAGTCCGCCGGCGCTGCGGCGGTCCCAGCCGCCGACTGCTGCGCCAGCAGGGGAACGGAAAGCAAGGCGAAGGCAAAACTCAGACGGGTCATGGATTTCATTGGGATGGACGAAGGATGAACCAAAGCAGTGAAGGCAGGGAAATCGCCGGGAGTGCCACGGGCCACTCCCGGCGATCAGGTGGGCGATCAATAAACCGGGCCGACCAGGGGAGTGAGTTCCTGAGCGATGCCATCAAGTTCCTTCCGTAGGACCTCGGAGACGAGCAGCGCGGTGGTGACGAAGACCGACAACGCAGCGCGGCGAAACGCGCTCACGGGTGATCGGGATAGCATGATAGGCTTGGAGTTGAACAACGCAGAAGCAGCGAAGCGCCTCACCAGCGCTGGCGGCGCGGTTCGGCCATTTCGTGCGGCGGTGGGAAAAGCCCGGGGATGCTGCGCCCACCAACCGAAAGACTGGACCGCGCAACAAAGTCCATCTTTCCGCCGAATTGACGCAAGGCTTTACCCGGAGTCGCGCGCCCCTTCCATCCGGATCCGCGCTGAAGTTGTGAGCGGGCCGGGATTCGGCAGGGACGGCCGACAACCGGACGAAGCCTACTGGGGTCCCAGCTTTCGCACGAGTTCGGGCCAGACGGCGCCAACGGGCGAATCCACCAGATAGCGGGCGGCCTGTACCTTCTGCCCGCGACTGAGCAGGCCGGCATACACCTGCAGTTCAAGTTGTCGTTGCACGGCCGCCTGCGGCCCCGTCAGCCCGAGGTGGCCCAGAGCAAAGATCAGCGCCTCGACGGTCGAGAACTCGGCCTGCTGGCGTTGCGCGCGCAGCCAATAGCGGCTGCTCCCCGTCATGGGTAGGCGGACCCGCCGGCCCCAGCCTACCACGGCCCGGGCCATGGCACCCGCCTCACCCCAATTGCCGTCCAGCAGGAGCATCTGGACCCGCGCCGGATCCGCTTCCACCGGCGGCGGGTCGCCCTGCGGGTGCAGAATCCACAGGTCACGCTGGGGGTCGCGGATCGCTGCGGGGTCCAACAGGCGGCCCGGCTCGAAGACATGCTGCCGCGCGCCCGCGACAATCCGCTGGATCAGGTGCCCCGTGCTGGTCGGCCGCCGGAATTCGCGGCGATGCATCAGCACGTCAACGCGCACGCCGGTTTGGATCGCTTCCAGCCCGGCGCAGACACACCACCGCTGCAGCAACCGGCAGCGGTCGCATCGAAGCGTCTCATTCAGCGTTGCCCGCGAACCCATGGGTGGACGCTCCGGTCAGTTGAGGTTGAAGATCCAGCGACCCATGGTCTAAAGCAGGGTCGGCAGCAGGAGCGCGAACCGCTGGTTCACCCCGATGCCGGCGCGCACCCTGCGGCCCAAACTCACCAGGCCGGATCCAGCGGCGACCGCATTCGGCGGCGTGCCAACGGGGAGGGCAAAGTCCGCGCTCGCCGCCAGCGTGACCGGCGCGGACCGCCGCCGCACGGGCTGGTTCAGGCCGATCGCGAGCGGGCCGCTCACCGGCAGGAAGACCGTGGCGGTCGAGGTGTCGCTGGTCGGTGCCGTCGCTAAGGTCATTACCGCCGTCACGAGGACTACGATGGCGAACGGCGCCCAGCCCTCCACGCCTGCCGGCCCCTTAGCTAGCGCGAGGACCAGTCCGGTTTTCTCCATCGCAGCCGCCACCCGGGCCGCGCGCGGCCCGCCCAGGGGGAGCCCGGGCAACGCCGGCGACAGCCAGAGGCCCACAAAGAGCACGAGGGCCAGCCCTAGCACGATGAGCTGGGGGAAGCCGTAACCGTGACTGAACGCGTTACCTGGGTCGTCGGCCGGGGGCCGGGCGGGGTCGGCTTTGTCCATGGAGCAGTGTGCGGAGCGTGCGGCAGGGCGCGGGCCCGACGCAATCCTCCTGTTCGATCAAACCTTTGACCAATGCCGGGTTGCCCGCGCAAGGGCGCGTTCAGCTTGAAAAATTTGATCCGGCGCCGCCAAAACTCCCCGCCGAGGGGCTTATCGTAGCCGATTTGGGCGCCGACGGACCCCGCCCGTCCGCGAATCTCGTCTCCGCCTGGACCCTGTTTGCGTGGGGACCGATGGGAGAACGTCCGAACTCAGTTCGCCGATGCCTCCTTGGAGGCATAGTAGGGCACGATCTGTTTGAGGTGGCCCTGCACGATCGATGCGACCGTCGCCGCCGGGGCGGTGCCCTTGTGCAACTCAAAGACGGCAACGAGGAACGCGAGTTCCATATCCACCTTGTTCGCGCCCGCGGTCTTCATCTGCGCGAGGATCTCGAGCGCCTTGCGCTCCGCCTGCTTGTAATTCTGGAACTTGGGATCCGGGGTGTCGGCCATGGCGGGAGGGCGTTCAGGCTTTGAGCTTGCGGAGTTCCGCGCCGAGGAAGGCCGCAATCGACCGCATGCCAAACTTCTGGGCGTCCGCCTCGGCGCTGCTGTTGTAATTCGTGTTGGTATTCACGTCGTACGTGTACAGCTCGCCGTGCTCGTCCGCGATGAACTCGATGCCCGCGACCTCAATGCCGTTGTCCGCGAGGAAGGCTTGGTAAGACTTGATGATCGGGTGGTCGAAGGACGGCAGGATGCAGAAGCGCGGAGCGGCCGCCACTGGCGCCGCCACCGGGGTCGTGCCCACCGGGCAGAACGCGTCGCCAATGGCGCACGCATCCGCCGGACACAGCTCAAAGCCCAGCGACGTGTCGACCTGCACGGCATAAAGGAACTTCCCGCCGATAAACTCGACGCGCGTGATGAACGGCGCGGGCGCGCGGACATACTGCTGGATCAGCGTGATGCCGTCGACCGAATCGTCGAACTCGCCGCCATTGACGTAGTCCTGCAGCGCGGCCTGCGACTGGAAGAGCCGCACCCCCAGCCCCTTGCCGGCGCGATTGTGCTTGGTGATGAACGCACCCTCAAACTTGGCCGCGGCCGCAATCACGTTCTGCTTGCCGATCGCCGCCATGGTGCGGGGCGTGCGGATGCCGTAATTTCTCAACTTGGCATACTGCGCAATCTTGTTGATCTCCAGCTGCAGGGCACGGCTGTTGTTCACCACCCGGCGGCCGTGGGATTCGAGCCAGGCCAGCACGGTCGAGGTGTACTCGGGCGCATACCGGTGACCACGCGTGTGCGACGACGCGCTCATGCGATTGTAGAACACGCCCTCCGGTGGCGGGGACGAGAAATCAAGGACCCCTTGATCGAGGTGCCATTCCTCGAAGGGCAGGTTCAGCTCGGCGAACGCCGCGCGGAGGGGCATGACCCATTCAGCGTTCTCGTGGATGACGTAGATCTTGGACATGGCGGGTAAAGGGGCCTCACCGGGGCCGCGGAGAGAGACCCTCGCGGTGAAACGAGCGGGGATTGCAATGCTGAGTTCATGGGGCAGTCAACTCAACTAAACCATCGCCACTGAATGGCCTTAGTTGTCCAGAGGCAATCACGCCGGTCCAGCCCGCACTCGCCAGCGGGCACCCGCGGACCCACGATTCGCTCCCAACACCCCACCCCCCCTCCCCGATGCACCCGCTTCTCCTCCTGCTGCGCTCTGCCGTGGCTAGCCTAACCCTCACCGCGGCCCTCCCGGCCGAGCCGGCCCTCGCTCCGCGCTCAACCGTGCCGGGCGTACCGACGCGCGAGGAGACCCTCGCGACCCTGAACGCCCCGCGGCCGATCGAAGCACTCGACTCGGTCTTCATCGAGGAACTGACCTGGATGGAGGTCCGCGACGCCATCGCGGCCGGCAAAAAGACCGTGATCATCGCGAGCGGCGGCATTGAGGCCAACGGCGCCTACCTGGCCACCGGGAAGCACAACTACGTTCTGCGCGCGACCACCGAGGCCATTGCCCGCGAGCTCGGCAACGCACTGGTCGCCCCGATCATCCCGTTCACGCCCGAGGGCGACATCGAGCCGCCGACCGCGCACATGGTTTTCGCCGGCACGATTAGCGTCAGCGCGGAAACCTTCGAGGCCCTCTTGACCGACATCGCCCGCAGCATGCGCGCGCACGGCTTCGAGCATATCGTATTCCTCGCGGACAGCGGCCCAAACGTCGCCGGCATGCAGAAGGTCGCCGGGACGCTCCACGCCCGCTGGGGTGGCAAGCCGGCGGTCAGCTACATCGCCGAGTACTATAACTACGTCGAGGTCCGCTCGTGGCTGAAGACCCTCGGGGTCAATGAGGTCGCGGACGGCACGCACGACGAATACAGCATCGCCTCCGTGATGATGCTCGTTGATCCGATGACCGTCCGCATGCCCCAGCGCATCGCCGCCGGGAAGTTCTCCGTCAACGGGGTTTCGCTCGCGCCCGTGGAGCAGACCCTCGCCAACGCCCGCCGGATCGTCGCCTATCGCGCGAAGGCCGCCGTCGATGCCATCCGGCAAAAAGCGCCTCGCTAATCCCGTCTTGATGGAATTCCGGGCCCTGCCGCCGCGCTCACCCGAGCAGCGCGTCCTGCATCGCCCGGAACTTGAGCTCGGTCTCGGCGTATTCGCGATCCGGTGACGAACCGGCAACGATCCCGGCGCCGGCATAAAGGCGTGCGGTTGCGCCCTGAATCAGGGCCGACCGCAGGCCCACGAAAAACTCGCCGCCACCCCGGGAATTGATCCAGCCGAGCGCGCCGGCATAGAGCCCGCGCGGAAAGCCTTCGAGCTCCCGGATCCGGGCCACCGCCGGCTCGCGGGGCGTGCCGCCGACGGCCGGAGTCGGGTGCAGCTGCGCCAGCGCATCGAGCAGACGCACCCCGGCGGGCAGTTCGGCGGTGACCGGCGTGTGCAGGTGCTGCACGTTGGCCAGCCGCTTGATGCCGGGCTCGCCGGGGAATTCCGGAACGACTCCGAGGGGCGCGAGCCGGCGCACGATCGAGTCGAGCACGTGGCGCTGTTCGCGCAGGTCCTTCTCGCTGTGCTGGAGCCCGTCGGCGAGCGCCGCATCCTCGCTGGCGCCCGCGCCGCGCGGGGCGGATCCGGCGAGGGCCTCGGTCTCGAGCACGCCCTTGCTTACGCGGACCAGCCTCTCCGGGCTCGCACCAATAAAGCTGTCTCCCCGCTCGTTGCCGACGGAGAAGGCGTAGCAGTCCGGATAACGCTGGCGCAGCCCGTTGAGCAGCCGCAGGGGATGCAGCGGCCGGTCGGATCCGATATCACGCGCGCGGGCCACCACGATCTTGCGAAATTCGCCCGCGGCGATGCGGTCCAGACCGCAGGCGACCGCGGCACGGTAGTCGCCCGCATCCTTGACGGCAAATGCCGGCCGGCCGGGAGAGGCCTCGGCGACCGGCGCCTGATAGCGGAAACCCCGGAACTTTCCGTGGGCGCGCCAGACCCGCTCCGTGAGCTGAGCCAGATCCGCCTCGGGTGTCACCAGCAGGTTGGCCACCGCGGTGGTCACGTCGCCTGCACGCGCGACCTGCCACCGGGGCACAAAGACCCGCGCCGCCGGAAAGGCCTCGCCGGGTTCGACCTCATCCTGAAAGGCGAAGGCGGTGAAGAAATGAGGTCCACTGAACGGCGCGGAAAGGTCGCCGACCGCCAGGGTGTTCGCCAAGGTCCGATCGATGAACGCCTGCACGGCGGCGAATCGCCCGGGACCCGCTGCCGTGTGCGCCACCGCCACCTCCGCCCCGGAAACGGCACTTTGGAGCGAGGGCCGCTCGGTGTAGAAATGCGGCTCGCCCGGCTCGAAGATCGACTCCAGCACCGCCAGCGGATCCAGCGCACCGACGGTCACCGTGATGCTGACCAGCTTGGGCTGGCCATCCCGGGCGGCCGCGTCCCGACACTGGCGCAGGAACGAACCCAGTGCCGCGGGATTTGCGTTGGCCGTGGGATCAAGCGGCAGGATCGTCATGGGCGCAAATGGGGAATTTTCGATTTTTCGAATTTTGAATTTCGATTGTCGGAGTCGTGATCAACCGAGCTTCACAGGGCGCTTGACCGAGGGCTGGCTACCGGTTCCGCGCTGAAATCGAAAATCCAAGATCGAAACTCGAAAATCAAGTGGTCGGCTTGGGGAACAAAATGGCCGTGGCGGCGACCGTGCGGCCGGTCAGGCGGGCGCCCCAGGCCAACTCGTCCGACCAGACAGCGCCGGCCTCGTGGCCCAGGACGCCGTTGATCTTGCGTACGGTCGAAGGCATGACCGCCGTCAGGAGGGCGGCGCCCAGCCGGAGGGCCTCGGCCATGGTGGCAAGCGAGGTCTTGAGCAGCGCCGCGTCCTCGGGCGTGGCGGACTTGCCCAGTTTCCAGGGCGCCCGCAGCTCGATGTAGGCATTCGTCGCGGTGATGAAGGCGAAGGTGCGCTCAAGCGCGATGTGGAACTGAAAGCCCTCGCAGAGTGGGATCACCTCCTCGCGCGTCTTGGTCCAGAGCGCGCGCAGTGCCTCCTCCGGGGCGCCGTCGGTGGCCGCGGCGGGAATGATGCCCGCGGAGAAACGATTCGTCATGTTCAGCGTGCGGTTCACCAGGTTGCCGAGGTTGTTGGCAAGTTCACCGTTGTAGCGGGCGAGGAACTGATTGAGCGAGAAATCGCTGTCCTGCCCGACGCTCATCTCGCGGATCATGAAGTAGCGCAGAGCATCCACGCCATAGGTGTCGACGAACTCACCCGGCTCCACGAAATTACCCGTGCTCTTGGACATCTTCGCGCCGTTGATCGACCACCACCCGTGCGCGAGCAGCGACTTGGGCGGCTCGATGCCGGCGGCCTTGAGCATGATGGGCCAGTAGACGGCATGGGGCGGGACGAGGATGTCCTTGCCGATCACATGGAAATCGGCGGGCCAGAGGCCCGGACGGTCCACGACCGCGGAGTAATAGGTGAGCAGGGCATCGAACCAGACGTAGGTGACGAAGCCATCGTCAAACGGCAGCGGGATCCCCCACTCGAGCCGCTCACGCGGCCGGGAGATGCACAGGTCGTTGAGGGGCTCGCTCAGGAATTCAAGGACCTGCTTCTGGCGGTAGCGGGGAAACACGAAGCTCTCGTTCGCCTTGAGGAAATCGATCAGCCAGTCTTGGTAGGACCGGAGCTTGAAGAAGTAATTGGTCTCCGTGATCTCGGTCACCTCGCCGTAGAGCTCCGGCCAGCTGCCATCGGGGTTGCGGTCCTTGTCCTGCAGGAACTGCTCCTGCCGCGTGCTGTAGAAGCCCTTGTACTCGGCCTTGTAGATTTCGCCCTTGTCGAAGAGCTGCTGGAGCACCTGCCGCACGACCTGCTTATGCCGCTCCTCCGTGGTGCGGATAAAGTCGTCGTTGGAGATATCCAGCTTCGTGCAGAGCGCACGGAACTCCTGCGAGACCTCGTCCACGAATTGCTGGGGCTCGATGCCACGCTTCCGGGCGCTTTGCTGGACCTTCTGGCCATGTTCGTCGACCCCGGTCAGAAAGTAAACCTGGTCGCCCATCATCCGCCGGAATCGGGCAATGACGTCCGTCAGCACCTTTTCATAGGCATGGCCAAGGTGCGGCGAACCGTTCACGTAATCGATCGCGGTCGTGATGTAGAAGGTCTTCATGGACAGGATTGGGAAACCAAAGCCACCAAGCCCGAAATGTCGAAGGTTTTGACGCGGGCCGATCCCGCGGCAGGCTGCCGATTGTTGCGTTAACCCCATCCCCCGCCTGCTCGGGCTTTCGCTGGGGCTGCTGCTCGCTTCCCTCGGCGCGGCCGCCGGGGCGCAGGCTGGCCTGCGGCGGCCGCACAACCGCGCCCGGCTTGCGCGCGCCCTGGGGCACCACCCGCGCGAAACTGGCGAGCCTCCTCCACTTCGCCCGGACCTCCGTCGCCCAAGGCGCGGAGCTGGCCCATGAACGCGGCGAGCGCCGCGCGGCCAGACCCCGATCCTGATCTTCAACTTCAAAGGGAAGAGCCTCTCCGCGATCGCCGGCCTGAGCCCGCGCAACTTCTCCTTCGGGCTGCACGCCGAACCGATCCGCAGCCCGCGGGAGATCGAGTTCCTTCAGGTGTTGCCCCGCCAGGTCCCCGAAAAAATCCTGCTTCTTTGGGATGGCGCCCCGATCCGTCGCAGCAAGCTCCTTACCGCCTACCTGCAACCCAGAGCGAGTGGCTGCACGGTGAACGCCTTCCTGCCTGCGCCCCTGAACTCAATCCCCTTGCGTATCCGTGGAGCTCCTGGAAACCGCACGAATTGGCCAAATTCTGTCCCACGGACATCTGGGAACTCGGCCACGCCGCCG